>JANMSP010000383.1:0-6095 GCA_031389475.1 Pyrinomonadaceae bacterium | reverse complement strand
TTTTCCACTAACAACCGAAATTTTCTCGTCCCAGAGTTCGTAATCGCCGTCGCCGAGTCCGGTCGGCAGAACCGAATCGCTGATTAAACAAACATTTTCCGGCGATTTCGCCCGACACGCGAATTCGAGCATCTGCGGATGAACGTGAACGCCGTCGGCAATAATGTCGAAAGTCGTGTTTTCTTTGGTCAAAGCCCAGCCGACAACGCCGAGCGTCCGGTGATGAAGTCCGGTCATCGCATTATAAAAATGCGTCAAATGCTTTGCACCGGCATTGCAGGCCTCGTCCAAAATCTCCATGTCCGCCTTAGTATGCCCAATAGAAACTACCCAGCCCTGACTCACCAATTCCCTGACAAGTTCGATCCCGCCCTGGAGCTCCGGCGCCATCGTCGTCATATGAACCCCGCGTGTTAAGCGCGGAAGTTCCGCAACCTCATTACCTGTAAACGTCTTAAAAAACTCCGGCCGCAAAGCCCCGCACACCGCCTCATTCGCAAAAACGCCCTCGTAATGCACTCCCAAAGCCTGAGCCACGGGCCGCCCAACCTGCACCTCCATCAGCTTATCTATTTCACCGATCACCCGCCGGTAATTCTCATCCGAATCCGGCACCAGCGTAGGCACCCACCCCGTCACCCCATTCTTCGCCAAAAATTCCGCCACCGCCAGCAACCCGTCCACATCTGCCGTATTAACATCGACCCCAACCGCCCCATGAATATGCACGTCGATAAATCCGGGATAAATCCGAGCACCATCGAGATCATAAGCTGTCGATTCCAAACCTTCCCGCACCACGTCGGAAACGCCGGTTATTCCACCACCGCTGACCGCCACACAACCGCCGTCAATTTCCCTCAACGATGTAACTACCGAGCTATTTTGAAGCAATATCAAACTCATAAATTTCAATACTAACAAAAAAGCCCGCGTTCCTCTCAGAGAAACGCGGGCACCAAATTGGTTATACGTCAATTAAAAATTGAACTTTGCCGCAAACTGCATAGTACGCGGATCGCGGACACTGCCTATACGTCCAAACACTCCACTCGTAATGTTCAAACCGCCCACAGCAAAACCTCTGAAGTTAGTCTTATTGAAAATGTTGAATACTTCACCACGGAGCTGCAAACGGAACCGCTCCGAAAATCGAAAGTTCTTAGCCATGGTAAAATCAATACGAGTCGTTGACGGGCCGAAGATGTTGTTACGAGGTGTATTCCCAAATACATTCGGCGTATTGACAGCATTCGTGTCAACTGTATTTCCCGGGTTAGCTTGGAAACAAGCAAGGGTCACCCAGTTTTCTACGGTGTGCGGAGCATTTTCGTTAGGGTTACATAAAAGATTCGGCCTGGCCGTCGGATTCGCGTTAATAATTCCCGAACCCGCGGGATCATAGTTCGATGTCACGGCCGTGAATCCGACGCCTGTGTTATATGTAACGATTCCCGATGCCTGCCAGCCGCCCAGTAGAAGTCCTGTAACTCCCTTCTGATCACTGAAAAACGGCAATTCGTAAACGTAGTTGATTGACACGATGTGCCTACGATCAAGCGGAGCCCGGGCGTATTCCGCCTTTGTATCATAAGAATTCTGCGGCGCGGCGGAACGATCATTTTGCGCATCAGTCAAATTCTTAGAGTACGTATACGCCAAGTTCACCGATGATGCTCCGGAGAAACGATGCTGCCCGGAGACTTGCAGGCTGTGATAATTCGAATTGTAACGCGGCTGAATTATCGCAATTGAACGATAACCGCGAAATGGACGAATTTGGTCGAGAATCAAAACATCGGCCGATTGTTGGGCCGCATTCGTCAGATTTCGATTGGGATTATTTGGAACGATAGTTGTAGGGCTGCCCGCATTTCTGAAGACATAGCCCGGTGTTTGGCACGGTACCGATTGACTATAAGCATTAACGCACGTCGAATTCAAAGCGACACCGGGTGCAATGCTGTTCAACTCTGTTACGCCGATAAGATGGGTTCCCTTCGATCCGTAATATCCGATGGTAAATACAGTTTTGCTGGTCAATTGCCTTTGCACGTCCAACGACCAGTGCTGCATGTACGGAGTATGAAAATCGGTTTGGACCGCACGCAGACTCTGAACGGTCGGTGCTCCAGAGACGGCACCACCCGGATTATCTAATCTCGTGTTCGATCCGGTGGTTGTTTCCTGGTATGGAGGATTAAGACCTATATTCTGCAAGTAAGGGCCATTGAGAACCTGCTCGTGGTAAATACCGTAGCCGGTCCGAACGGAAGTAGTTCCGGTTCCAAATGGATCCCATGCTAACCCGACACGCGGGGCAAAATCATTCTTCTTTGCGTCGATTACAAACTTCCCAAATGGTGACGGCGTCGGCCTGCAATTAAAGGCGGGCAGGCCATTTGTGAAGTTTTGAGCATTGGCGATAAGTCCGTTGCAGTTGTTGCCGGTTCCGGCGACCCGAGTTCCAAGGCCTGTGATCGTCGGAGCAGTGGCCCGGTCAAAAAATTGCGGGTCAAAATTCGTTAGACGTCCATTTTTATCTTGCGGCGAACCGAAGAACGAGTAACGGACACCCATGTAAAGTGTCAAATTACTGCGAAGCCGCCATTCATCCTGTGCGTAAGCTTCAAAGGCTTTTTGCCGGAGATCAGCAGTGTAGTCAAATTTAGCCTGCGTAAAGCCGCTGTTTCCGACATTCCCAACGAGGAAGTTCGCCCAGCGTTGCAGATTCTGGTTGATAATCCCTTGAGCACCAGTATTTACAGAGCCTTGTGGTAAAGTATTACCAAAAGCGCTGTATATTCCTTCGTTATTACCGGCTAATGCGTTTTCATTCTTGCGGTAAAGCGAATACACTGCTCCGAACTTCATTGTGTGGCTGCCCAAAACTGTCGTCAAGCTTCCGGTCCAGTTATGCTTGTCCGAAAAATTATCATAAGGGCCAAAACTCGTTAAACCGGTGAAACCGTTTCCAATCAATGTCGGCACCCTGTCACGCTGATTTGCGTACGGTAGATTTACCGGAATATTTGAGTTCGTCAATGCGAGAAGGCCGACGTTCTCACTCAGTATGGCTCCAAACGAATAGTTATATCGTGCTTCGATAATTGCCTTTGGCGAGATCGCGTAGGTCGTTTGAACCGTATGGGTCTTACCCGGTGAATTGGTCCTGGTATTTGAAACGCCCGGCAACCCGGAACCGCTTGCAAAAAGTGCATTGCCTTCCTCAGACGGGATCTTGTCGCTCTGGAATCTATAATAGCCCGACCAATTGTCATTAAATGAATGATCGATTTTCAGGATTTCCTGTCTGAAATCAAATTTGTTCGCCAGCGAATAACTCGATAAGTACGGGTTGGTTCCGTTTGCAGCCGGGGAATTCGGATCGGGTATCCTACTGTAAATGTCTCGTATGTAAGCTGCCGCCACCGGATTGATCAAAGCCGGATTTATCGGTGTATTTGCCGGCAACAGGCCAGAGCCGGAAGTACAGGTTTCCGAGGTATTATTTCTATTGATACAAACAGCGATAGGAAAAACTCCCCGTTCAAGAGCGTCCGTAGGAACGGTCACTAAGTTGGGAGCTGCAAATCTATTGTCTTTTCGGAATTCATGTGAAAAGAAAAAGAAGGTTTTGTCATACCGACGGAAGAAACCATCGTTATTTTCACCGAAATTAAAGAAATATACCGGGCCGCCGATCGTATAACCGTAATTGTTATAGCGGAACGGAGCTCGTTTCGCTTTGCTGGTAGGATCAGTTGCATCTACTCTGCCGAACTGCGGCCTGATCGAGGCGTTGGCCAGGAAATTGTTGGCGTTAAAAGCATCATTTCGTATAAATTCGTATGCACTGCCGCGAAACTTGCTCGTGCCGCTGCGAGTCACGACGTTGATTTGTCCGCCGCCGCTTCGTCCTGATTCCGCCGGAAACAGCGAGCGAAGGATACGAAATTCGCCGATAGAATCAACGCTTGGATAAGCCTGAATTGTCAAATTAGAACCGCGGTCAGTTATGTCTGAACCGTCGACCGTAAATGTATTCTGACTCGAACGGGCACCATTCACCGAAAGCTGAACCGTATTTGCCTGGCCTTCCGGGTTGGTTGTTCCAACGTAGACCTGATCGGACAGGTCCGACGAAACGCCGGGCGAAAGAGCCACCAGCTGCGTAAAATTACGATTATTGATCGAAAGCTCGCGAACCTGGTCTCCACTGATGATCGTTCCGCTCGTTGCCGACTGCAGATCGACCGCGACTGGATCGGCTTCCACCGTCACTACTTCATCAATCTTCCCGGCTTCCAAAGTGACGTCGATGGTTCGACGTTGTCCAACATCCAATTTCACTTCTGTACTGATGGATTTCTTAAAGTTTGTAGATTCGACGGTGATGTTATAGGTGCTGACTGTGAGGTTAGGTGCAGCAAACTCACCCGAATCGTTTGTTGATAGAGTTCGTACGACGACATCTCCCTTTGACGGGTCCGTAATCGTCACAGAAGCCCCCGGAACAGCAGAACCTGACGCGTCCCTGACCGTTCCGACTATTGATCCAGTAACTTCTTGTCCGAAGCTGAAGGAGCTAAGCAGCAGAGTAAGCGCCAACGCGAACAATAACGAGTTCGATAATTTTTTGCTCATTTTCTTTCTTCCTTTTTCCTCAAAAATTGAAATTTTATTAGTGCGAACCATAAGAAATATTTACGTTTTTGGAAGTTTATCCAAATTTTCGTTATCGTTGTTTACAGCAATCTACGGCGAAATCTTCGGAAATCCCTGCAAATAGGTGGAGTTGTTACAAAAATGTGAACGTTGAAATGTTATAACCTGTAATCAATCTATTTGTAAAGCAAGAATGATGCCCTGCGTTTTTTGAATTCGTCCACGCCCGGCTGCCAGGCTTTTTCTATAGCTTCGGCGGTGTCGCCGCGTTTCAGGTATTCGAGAAATTCGGCGTTGACCAGCAGTCTTGCCGCCCGATCTGCGTTAAACTCCGCCGGATACATTTTCCTCAATGCTGCCGCGATCTCGAAACCGGTTCGAACCGATTTAAAGCCGTTGCGGTCGGTGATAATGATGTTTACGCCGCCGACGTTTTCGCCTTTGTAGACCGACGCGTCGGGTTTATAGCGAACAGGCACGAAGCGGACGCCGGGCAGGTTTCGCTCGTTTAGATATTTAGCGAATTTCTGGCCGTCGATCCACGGAGCGCCTATGACTTCGAACGGCGTGTCCGTGCCGCGTCCGACCGATATATTCGTCGTTTCGAACAAGCCGATGCCCGGATAAAGCGTTGCTTCCGTCAAAGAACGCATATTCGGCGAAGGGTTTACCCAAGTCTGCCCTGTTTCGTCGAACCACATCGAGCGCGACCAATTTTCCATCTTGATTACGTTTATTTTCGCCCCGATCTTCCGCTCGGAATTCATCATCTGGCCGAGTTCGCCGATAGTCAGAGCGTAGCGAACCGGAATTGTATGAGCGGCTATGAAGGCGAGTTTGTCTTCATCGGCGAGCGGGCCTTCTACCGCGTTGCCGCCGATAGGATTTGGGCGGTCGAGGACATAAATTGGTATATCCAATTTCGCTGCCTCTTCCATAACATTCTTTAATGTCGCCGTGTAAGTGTAAAATCTTGCACCAATGTCCTGAATGTCGTAAACAATAGCGTCAAGGCCTTTTAACTGCTCCGCCTTCGGACGCCGAGTTTCGCCGTATAGCGAATAAACAGGCAATCCGGTTTTCTCGTCCTTTGAATCGTTTATCTTCTCCTGATCGAGCTCGCCGCGTATGCCGTGCTCGGGGGCGAACAGTGAAACGAGCTTTAAATTTTTCGCTTCGTTCAGGACATCTATTGTCGGCTTCCCGGCCAGATTGCGGCCGGTGTGATTGGTGACCAGACCGATCCTCAAACCTTCAAGCTGCTTAAACTTATCGCGTTCTAGGATGTCGATGCCATTCATGACTGGAGGGTGAGCATCCCTGCTCGCCTGTGTTACGCCGCTCTGCGGCGTGGCAAGCAAGGATGCTTGCCCTCCAGTCCGAGCCGCCGCCGCAACCACTTCCCTAAACTTAGGCACCTGCGCGGC
>JANMSP010000348.1:0-2259 GCA_031389475.1 Pyrinomonadaceae bacterium | reverse complement strand
GATTAAGCCCGAAGAGATCTATAATCCGGCTGGCGGTGGTTTAACAGATGCAGTCATTCGCCTGAGTGTCGGCTGCAGTGCTGAATTCGTATCGCCGGAAGGTTTGATATTGACGAATCATCACTGTGCTTTCGACGCTCTCGTTTCGGCATCCAGCCCTGAAAAAGACCTTGTCGAAACCGGTTTCAAAGCCGACAACCGCGGCGGCGAAATTTCCGCTAAAGGTTATTCGATTTTTATTACCCAGCGTGTCGTTGATGTCACCTCCCAGATAAATAAAGGTATTGATGGCCTTTCCGGTGATGCTCTAACGGCCGCGATCAAGAAAAATACGGACGATTTAACTGCTGCGGAACAAGCAAAAGCTCCTAAAGGCTCGATTATTCGCATCCAGATGCTGAACAGCGGATATTTCCATTATTTATATCAGACCATGCAGATAAAGGACGTTCGTGTAGTGTACGCGCCGCCAAGAAACATAGGCGTTTTTGGAGGAGACCCGGACAATTTTGAGTGGACCCGGCATACGGGAGATTTCACGTTTTTGCGTGCATATTCAGCACCCGATGGCACCTCGGCCGAGTTTTCACCGAATAATATCCCGTACAAATCGCCGAAGTTCCTGACTATGAACATAGGTGGTTTGAAAGAAGACGATTTCGTCTTCGTGCTTGGTTATCCGGGCGGAACGACGCGTTATCGAGAAAGCCAGTCGATCGAGTTCGCACGCGATGCCAACTTCCCTTTCCTGGCTTCGTGGCTCGATGCACGCAGCTCGGCTCTGCGCTTGATCGGTTCGACGAATGAGGAAAAGCGGATCGCTTTTCAATCAGACATCGCGAGTTTCGACAACGCCCGCAAGGTTTATGAGGGAGGGGCGCGTCGGTTGAACCAGGCTGGCGTGGTCCAAAAACGCCAGGCACAGGAGGCTGACTTTGCTGCCTGGATCGCCGCCAATCCTGAACGCCAAAAGAAATACGGCACCGTTCTAGCCGATTTGAAAACGCTTTCCACCGAATCGAACGCCGCTGCCAGACGCGATGTCATCACTCGCCGCTTGCCCGATCCCGGCTCTACACCGGTGTTCAAAGCGGTTTACGATGCCGTCCTATTCACTCAGGTTCAGGGCAAGACAATGACCGACGCGGAGAAGGCTGCAAAGCAAACCGAGATCGCGACTGCTTATAAAGATCGCGAGCCGGTTTACGAAGTCGAAATGCTCAAATATTACATGAAAGCCTTCGACGAACTGCCTGCAAATCAGAAGTTCGCCCCTGCGGAGAAGCTTTTCGGAATGTTTCAGGGATCGGCCCGCCGTGCCGCCGAAGCCGCTTTTGCGGAATCGATAGTTAACGGCGAGTATGCTTCAGCCCAGTCGGTAGCCGGTCTTTACGGCCCGCGAACAATGGAGTTCAAGCAGGAACGTGAAAATATTCTTGCCTTCGCAAAAGGCCTCGCCGAGGAAAAGGCTGCGTTTGCAACACGCAATACCAAGTTCGGTGCAGGCATCGACCGCTCACGCCTTCTCTACCAGCAGGGTATGGCCGAAATGAAGGGCATCACACCCTACCCGGACGCCAATTCCAGCCTCCGCTTCTCATACGGCAACATCAAAGGCTATTCCCCGCGTGAGGCCGAGATCAACACGCCATTCACGACGATCAAGGGAATGATCGAAAAAGACACCGGTGTCAACCCGTTCGACGTGCCGCAAAAGCTTAAGGATTTGCAGGCCGCAAAAGATTTCGGCCGATTCGGACAGGGCGATAGCGTCGTAGTCAATTTCCTCTCGACCACAGATATTATCGGCGGAAATTCGGGTTCTCCTATACTTAACGGAAACGGCGAACAGGTCGGCATCTGCTTCGACGGCAATTACGAAGGGCTTGGCAACGATATGTTCTACGACCCGAATTTCAATCGCACAATTTCGGTCGATATTCGGTACGTGCTGTTCGTAACCGAAAAATTCGGCGGAGCGGGATGGATACTCGACGAAATGAAAATAGTCGGCGGCCCGAAAGCCAGATCCGCTTCGAATTAAGCTAAAAGTCCGAATCAAAGTAAAAAGAGGCTGTCTGAAAAGGCGGCCTTTTTTGCACTTGGGGCGACATTATTCACCTCGGGGGCGACTTTATACGGGCCGTTTTTTTTGAGATCGACAATACCGAAAACACTGGTTGGATTACAGCAATTTCGTCAATATTCCAAATACGGAAAGGACAAAATATTCTTCCTTAATTATAGTAGTGTCTTAAA
>JANMSP010000243.1:0-4041 GCA_031389475.1 Pyrinomonadaceae bacterium | reverse complement strand
GCTCAAATAACTTTCTAATAACTAACTATACGAAATCAAAGGACTTTCCCGGCAAAAGAATTTTATATTCGAGTCACCGCAATGAGATTGACGGAATTTTAGCACGAATTTCGCGCGGAAGGGTGGGCAAGGTGGCCGAATCTTTTGAGGTATTTAGAGTCACTGCGTCGGCAAACCTGTTTTGCAAAACAGTCTGGTAGGTAACAAAGACTAAGTGGCGGCGAACGCGCTAAAGACGTTATAGAAGCGGAGGTTGATATGAAAACATTGCCGGATTTCGATCTGATGGCCGCATTTTATCCCGGCGCCGGTTTTAATGGGGCGGCGGTAAAAAAATTGATCGGGGGAAGCGTCGATCAGGCCCATTACAAAAATACCTGCATTATGCGCGTGAGCAGGGCGTTGAATTTTACGGGACACCTTCTGCCGCCTGATGATATCAACGGCTTTCGAACGAAACTCGGAACGGACAAAAAATGGTACGGCCTGCGCGTCACCGAATTTTGGGAATGGATGGATAAAACGTATGGAAAGCCGTACATAAGACAGGCTGGCACCATTAACGCTGCTGAATTCAATGGGTTTAGAGGAATAATAGGATTTAGGGTCGGTTTCGAAGGTGCAACCGGACATTTCACCCTATGGAACGGCTCGAAACTCCTTTATGACAATGGATTCGCATACTTTGACGAGGCGACCGATGCGGCTCTTTGGGTCGGCGATACGACCAGGTACACCATCGCCCCCGCGTGATCGAAACTAAAGGCGGTTTTACCGTGCAAGGTTTACCGGTTATGAAGGATGACGGCTGATCCAGCACAAAACCGCAGTAAGACACCATCGCATATTCAAGGCTGATTTGTGATATTCCGGCGTATTGCGAAACCAGAACATTGGCAGAGGAAAACTAATATTTAAGGTTTATGAACGATTTAATTAGGAGGGAATTAATATGTTACAAGGTTGGAAACTAACAGGCGTGGAGTCTAATTCGGGACGGCGTATACCACTGATGGAAATTTCCGCGGGCGAGGTCAAGAATTCGAAATATCAAAACGGCAGCGTTATCCAAAAGGAAGGATGGCTTTCATCCAGCGTTAATTCGATTCAGGCACTTACCCACAAAGGGTGGGCGTTTGATACAGGATTAAAGAGATGGAGGTCATTTTCGATTGCGGTTCAGAGTATGCAGGACACGGGGCTCGGTACCGGAATCACGCTGGACAGGTTTGTGATTGAAGCGGCGTCTCATCAAGATCCGGGAACGCCTAAATACAGCATAGTTCTGCGTAATTGCCAGGTACTGAAATCCGTGCCGTACGATCTGCGTTCAGCGGGCGGCGGTTCATATAGGGAGGTCTATTTCAGCGTTAATGAAGTTGAATTCATTACCCACTGATAGGTTCGAAATATAATGGGTTGTCCTGAATCCATGCCGTAGCTCAGCCCGTGATTGAGCTGCGGTAAGGCATGGATTCGGAGCCCTATTTTACATCCAAACTCTTTACCAGGAAGCCGTAGATGTCGGCTTGTTCCTGGATTTGTTTGGTGGTCGGTTTTCCGGCGCCGTGGCCGGCTTTGGTTTCGATTCTGATCAGGACCGGTGCTTGCCCGGCTTGGGCGGCTTGCAATGCGGCGGCGTATTTGAAGCTGTGGGCCGGGAATACGCGGTCATCGGTGTCAGCGGTGGTGACCATTACAGCCGGGTATTTTGTGCCGGGCTTGATATTGTGCAATGGCGAATAAGCGTACAAAGCTTTGAACTCCTCGGCGTTGTCGGGGGAGCCGTAATCTGAGGTCCAAGCCCAGCCGATGGTGAATTTGGGGAAGCGGACCATGTCCATTACACCGACGGCCGGAAGAGCGGCTCCGAATAGGTCGGGACGCTGGTTCAACACTGCTCCGACGAGCAGGCCGCCGTTCGATCCGCCCTGAATAGCGAGTTTCGAAGGCCGCGTATATTTATTTGCGATCAGCCATTCAGCGGCGCCGATAAAATCGTCGAAAACATTCTGTTTCTTTAATTTTGCACCATTTTCCCACCAGGTTTTGCCATACTCGCTGCCACCGCGAATGTTTGCGACAACATAAACACCACCCATTTCAAGCCACGGAAGGCGCGCTACCGAAAATCCGGGTGTCATCGAGATGTTGAAACCGCCATAGCCGTAAAGCAGCGTCGGGTTATTGCCGTCGAGCTTGATGCCTTTTTTGTGGACTATGAACATCGGGACTTTCGTGCCGTCCTTCGAGGTATAGAACTGCTGTTTGACCTCGATCGTCGAGGGGTCGAATTTAACTTTCGCCTCGCGAAAGAGTTCGCTTTTACCCGATTTCATGTCGTAACGATAAATTGTCGGCGGGGCGTTATAGCTGGAATAAGAGTAAAACGTCTCGGTGTCCATCCGTTTGCCGCCAAAGCCGCCCGCGGAGCCGATGCCGGGAAGTTTTACTTCGCGGACGAGCTTGCCTTTGGTGTCGTGAATGCGGATCTGAGTATAAGCGTCCTTCAGATAATTGAGCACGAATTGATCGTTGATAAAATTGACGCCGCCGAGCGTTTCAGAGGATTCACGGATCAGATCGCTCCACGTTCCGAGTTTCTGCATCGTATCGACCGCAACGACCTTTCGGAGCGGAGCGTCTTTATCGGTCACAAAATAAAATTTCCGGCCGTCGTTGCCGATAAAGGAATAGCTTGATTCAAGATTAGTTATCAGCGGCTGAATTTGCGCCTTGCGGCGGCCGTCGATATCGTTGGTCGCGGGAATATTTCCGGGCTGATAGCCTTCGACGATGCCGGTCGTCGGGTTAAACCCTTTGAGCGGCATGTAATAGACCATGTTCATCCGCTCGGTGCCTTTGCCGACGTTGATGATGAGAAAATTACCGTCTTCGGTAACGCCGCCGCTGACGAAATATTCTTTGTTGTCGGGGCGTTCGTACACGACGAAATCGTCTGACTGCGGCGTGCCGAGTTTGTGGAAATAAAGTTTTTGGAAGTAATTCTGACTTTTTAATTCCGCACCGGTCTCGGCGTCTGGGAAGCGGCTGTAAAAGAATCCGGAATTGTCGTTGAGCCACGAAACGCCGCCCTGACGGTTCGGTTTCAACGTGTCGGTTAGGTATTTGCCCGTTTCGACATCCATTATTTTCCACTCGGTGCGGTCGGACCCGGCGATTGAAACGCCGTATGCCCACAATTTACCGTCATCCGTGAACGACGACCCGCTGAGGGCGGCGGTGCCGTCAGCGCTCAACTTATTCGGATCGAAGAAAACGCGGCCGGGATCGTTTATCGAATCCGCGATGTATAGAACGCTTTGATTTTGAAGGCCGTCGTTTTTCGAGTAGATGTATTTATTGCCGATCTTTGACGGCGAGGAATAGCGCTCGTAATTCCAAAGCTCGGTTAGCCGCGTTTTAATCGCTTCACGCTGCGGGATCGTGGCGAGATATGAATCGGTGAGCTTGTTCTCGGCTTCTATCCAGCTCTGCGTTTCGGGCAGCTTGGTGTCTTCCATCCAGCGGTATGGATCGCTGACCTTGGTGCCGTGAAAATCATCGACCTGATCGCTTTTACGCGGTTTCGGATAATCGAAACTGGTTTGTGCGGATATGCCGGAGATCAGAAACGAAAGGACGAGTGGAATGGAATAGAAACGTTTATGCATCGCGCTGTTTACCTCCATTGAAAGAATTTCAGCAATTATAAAATAAAAGCGGTAATTTTCATACCGCAAATTGGCAGGATTCTTGAACTGGCCGAACTGTTACCGGAAAAGAGTGGGAGAACCTTTTCCATGTAAGCAGATTTACTGGTTTGCGGTGAAATGGGCGTCTTCGATGTTATCGTTAGCAGAGATTACGAGCGATGGAGTTCCGAATGAATATCGCTTGCTCTCGACGCTGATGACGTAGGTCGATCCCGCATCGAGCCCGTCAAAACTATAGTAACCGAACGAGCCGGTCAAAACGGAGCGTCTAGTACCCGATCCGTCCTCGATCGTCATCTTGGCATTGGTGATTCCGCGTCCGTTA
>JANMSP010000262.1:0-9378 GCA_031389475.1 Pyrinomonadaceae bacterium | reverse complement strand
AGCCGAAAAGGGCGAGACGGGATTTTTCACGTCTTACGAGCACAACGGGAAATTTATCAGCTATTACGGTGACAATCATCCGCAGTATGCCGGAAATGTCGTGAAAGCGATGGCCTCGGCAAAGCATGGATACCTAAAAGTCGTCGAGCTTTTCGCCGAAGAACTGGCAACACGCGGCCCGCTGCCGCAAACGGAACGCGACCAGATATTCGATAAGCTTGAAGCCGTTTTGGATGGAGAAATTCGCGCCTTTGTCGTTAAGGTCGATCGCCTGACACCGACCATCGTCGATGTGATCGTCAAAGCTCCGCTGCAAGCTAGAAAATTCGAGCCGGGACAATTTTACCGCCTGCAGAATTTCGAAACGTCCGCTCCGATTATTGACGGAAAACGATTGGTGATGGAAGGCCTGGCCCTTACCGGTGCCTGGGTCGATGAAGAAAAAGGACTGCTTTCGATGATCGTGCTCGAAATGGGAACGTCGTCGCGGCTATGTTCGCTATTAAAAGAGGGTGAGGAAGTGCTCGTCATGGGACCGACCGGGACGCCGACCGAAATTCCTGAAAACGAAACAGTTCTGCTGGCCGGCGGCGGCCTTGGAAATGCGGTGCTGTTCTCGATCGCTCGCGCCCTTCGCGACAATAATAATCACGTCGTTTATTTTGCCGGTTATAAGGACGGCGGGGATCTTTTCAAACGCGAGGAAATAGAAAACGCAACCGATCAGGTCATCTGGGCGACCGATTACGGTGTTGAGATCCAGCCGCAGCGTCTGCACGATTATCATTTCCGGGGAAATATCGTTCAGGCGATGATCGCTTATGCCGAAGGCAGGCTCGGTGAAAAGAAGGTGGAATTGAGCGATGTCGATAGAATTATCGCCATCGGTTCCGACCGGATGATGAACGGCGTCCGAGAATCCCGCCATACGACCCTCAAGCCGTATCTAAAAGAGCAGCACGTCGCCATCGGCTCGATCAACAGCCCGATGCAGTGCATGATGAAGGAAGTATGCGCCCAATGCCTCCAACGCCACGTAAACCCGCACACCGGCGAGGAATTCTTCGTCTTCTCCTGCTTCAATCAGGACCAGCACCTCGATTTCGTTGATTTCAAAAATCTAAACGAACGCCTGCGTGCCAACAGCATCCAGGAAAAGCTGACCAACATGTGGCTCGACCGGGCGTTTGGGCGTGATGAGTTCAAGAAGCTTTACGGGCAGATCGGCTAATAGCCTGGTGCTGTGAAACCTAAGTTTTTGGGGTATTAGCCACGAATTATACGAATGACGCTAATAAGTCGTCGGCTAGTTTCCTTATCACGCGCTAAAATCATCGGCGATAATATACCAATTATCTATCACTAACACGCGCGGCTTTTTGCCTTTCTGTTCGTATTGATCACGTAAGATTAAATTGATGCCACAATTTTCTGCCGCTTCCACCAAAGCTTTCGCATAAGATAAAGGAACTTCCATTAAAATTCCGTATGGTTTTTCAAGCGTCCAATCTGATGGCGGAGAACAAAAAAGCTCAACAGAACGCCACTTGCCAAAGATACGCTCTGCAACAAGGTTGAGTGCTTCGCGAAATATTTGACGATCAGTTACTAATGATGTCAGATGAACCGAAACGTGCGGCTCAATATATTTGAGTAAAAGCGGATGATTCTCAAATAATTGCAAGCTTGTGAATTGTCCCTTGCCAAGCGAAAAATCACGTTTACCACGAAAGTGAACGCGGAACCTTTCTTTCTTTGCGAAGGGGTCATCGGGGAAAGAACAAACAGCGACAAAAAAGGTAGTCTGCGTTTTTATGATTTCGCCACTTGCGCCCAGACTAGAACGCTTAACAAATTCTTCAAATTTTTCTGCGTCAGGCATAAAAGAAAAGCCATCGAACTATCTAACACTAATACGCAAGGCAATAAACTGAAATCCGAATATTAGCTATCGCGAGTACTGGCGTTCCGACATATCACAAATGCAAATCGATAAGTGCATTGACGTTCCCGACGATCTCGCCGCGGCGATTCTTGAGCAGCATCGGCGAAAGATCGGGAAGTTGGGACGGTTCTAATAATCCGATCTGCCGCAGTATTTCGGCGGCGACGACGGGACGGGCACGCATATCGTCGCCGTCCTCGACCTTTAACGCGATTCCCAGGCCGGACGGCCATTGCTCGCTCGGCAGAACGCCGCAAAGCCAGACGCCGTCGGCTCCGACCTTTGAAATCAGCTTTCCGGGCGCGGCTTTCATCAGCTTTGTATCTAGCCGCTCGGTGCCGCCGATTACATCGGGGCAATTGAGTATCGCCTGCGTGAGGCGACCGGCTGCATTTCGGAGATCTTCGTCAAAACCACTCGGCGGCGAGATCAGATTCAGAAAACTCTTTGCCATCGCAATGATCGGCACGGCAAAAATCGGAGCGGAGCAACCGTCGATGCCGATTTGAATTTGGCCCGCCGGAGTTTCCGTAAAAACAGAAACGGCGTGGAGTATCGCCTGCTGCACGGGATGATTGATCTCCTCGTACGTAGCCAAATCGGCCCCGAGATGTTTGGCGAGCGCGAGCATCGCCGTATGTTTACCCGAACAATTATTATGAAGCTGTGTCGGGTATTCGCCCGCCCGCTGCATTCGCTCGGCTTCTTTTTCGTTGAACGGCAGATGAACACCGCACCGCAAATGAGATTCGCTCAGGCCAATTCGCTCGATCATCAGCTTTGCGATCCGAACATGGATCGCCTCGCCCGAATGCGAAGCGCACGCCATGGCAATTTCGTCTTCCGAAAATTCGAAGGCGTCGGCCGCTCCGCTCGTGATAAGCGGTATTGCCTGAAGAGGCTTGGCGGCGGAGCGAAGAAACGTCACCGTTTCGGGATCGCCGGCACTCGCGATCACATTCCGGCCGCCGTCAATCACGACAAAATGCCCGCGGTGAATAGATTCGACCGTGCCGCCGCGAATGACTTTTGCCAGAATTTCCGATTGCATAAAACTATTTAGTTATAACCGGAGCCCGGACGCCCCCGTCCGGATGAGCGTTGCTTCATCGCGAACGAGCCTTTTGCCGCCAAGCAAGTTTCACGCAGAGTAACGCATTCCAAGACTTCGCGGTCGGACGAGGCGTCCGTGCTCTGGCTCTTTACCTCTCCGCCGACAACATCTCGCGGGCGTTTTCCCGAGCGGCGTCCGTGATCCTTTCACCTGCAAGCATCCGTGCGACTTCCTCGACCTGTTCTGCCGCATTTAGTTCGCGGACGCCGATTGTCGTGCGGTCTTTCAAGACCGCCTTCTCAACCACAAAATGCAGGTCCGCCTTCGACGCGACCTGCGGCTGGTGCGTCACGCAGAGAACTTGCTGCGTATTCGCCAGTTCTTTTAATTTAAGACCGACCGCTTCCGCGACGCGGCCGCCGATCCCGGCGTCGATCTCATCGAAAACCGCCGTTTTTTCGCCTTCGTTCGTTTTCGCCGTGGTTTTTAGGATCAGCATCAAACGCGATGCTTCGCCGCCGGACGCGACTTTAGCGAGAGGTTTTGGTGATTCGCCGACGTTCGCCGAGAAGTAATATTCAACTCGGTCAAAACCTTTTGCGGTGAATCCTACGGCGGAATCTTCGTTGTCGAGTTCACCCTTTGCCGGGGCATCGACGCGTATCTCGAAACGCGCTTTTTCCAAAGCCACCGCTTTCAAATTCGCTTCGATTTCCTTCGCGAACTTCACCGCCGCCCGCACACGTTCGCCGTGCAGTTCGCCCGCTGCTTTCACATATTCAGAACGAAGCAATTTAAGCTTAGCGTTAAGCTCGGCTTCGCGAAGTTCGGCCGTTTCGATGTTTTCCAGCCTTTCTTCCGATTCGCGGAGATGGGCCAAAACCGATTCAACCGTTCCCCCGTATTTCCGCGTTAGCCGCGAGATTTCGGCAAGGCGGCCTTCGATCTCTTCGAGGCGTTCCGGTGAAAATTCCAGATGGCTGCGAAAATCCCGGGCGGTGAATGAAAGATCTTCAACAATTGCCTGTGCCGATCTCAGCCCTTCTAGGTACTCGCCGAACTTCGAATCGTATTGAGCAAGCTCCTCAACCTTTCGCAACGCCTTTTCGAGCGTGGCGATCGTCGATTCGTTGTTTTCGTAGAGAAGCGAATACGCATCTTCACTCAAAGTCGAAAGCTTCTCGACATTGTTCAGAAGCTTCTTCTCTTCTTCCAATGCCTGCTCGTCGCCCGGCTTAAGCGTGACTTTTTTGATCTCGGCGACCTGAAACCGCAGAATATCCAGAAGCTGAAGCTTTTCCGCTTCGTCCTTTTCCAACATTCCCAGTTCGGTTTTCGTCGCCGACCAATTCCGGTAAGCCGTAGCCACGGTTTGCCGCAAATTTTTAAGCCTGGCGTATTCATCCAGCATTTCCAAGTGCGATGCCGGATCGAAAAGCGAAGCCTGCTCGCCCTGCCCGTGAATGTCGACCAAAAAAATACCAATGGATTTTAGAAACGCCTGTGTAACTAGCTGATTATTAACGAAGATGCGATTTTTTCCTGATAGCGACAATTCACGCCGGACAATCATTTCGATCTCAGCCGCGTCATCGATCTCGACGCCGCTTTCATCGCAAATCTCTTGTAAAGTTTTATTCGTGCAAACAGAGAATAGCCCTTCGATCCGCGCCGCACTTTCACCTTCTTTTATAAGTTCAGACGAAACGCGGTCGCCGGTCAAGGCTCCCAAACTATCCACAATAATAGACTTACCCGAACCCGTCTCGCCCGTCAGCAGGTTCAGCCCGTTCCCGAATTCGACTTCCAGCGAATCGATCAAAGCGATATTCTTGATTTTTAGGAGACTCAGCATAAGGGAAGCCGATCGATTTCAACCTGGAACTTTGAACCTGGAACTTTGAACTCATCTTCTATCCTATCAATTCTTCCTTGTTATCCTTAAGCAGCTTGTTAGAAATTTTCAGAAACTCCAAAAAGTTATCGGCGACGTAGTAAACAAAATCTGGGTCGTGCTGGAAGACAATAATCTGGCCCAAAGTGCCTTTTTCGGTCGGGTCAAGGTCTAACATTACCTGCGTACTGCTGCCATCGTGCTCGGCTATGGGCAGCCATTTATCATTGTAAACATAGGGTTTAATGCGGGGGTCGACCGTTTTGTCCTTCAAATGGTCCTCTGAAATTTTTTGATTTCCGCTGACCTTGCTTTTCAGGATGTCCTCAGTCGAAATGAAATTAAGCGGCGTAAGCTCGTCGGAGGTGACGGCGGCGCAAATGTCGTATGTCCAGCCGTCCGAGAATTTATACCAATCGCGCAGGTTTGCGTCGAGTTTCAGGCCCTGTCCGAACTGCTGCTCGAACACATCAAGTTCCCGGTCGGTCAAGCCCTTGTTCAGGTTGTCGGTATCGACATCGGTTCCGGTCAGAATATCCAGAAGCTCGTGAACCAATGTTCTCAGATCGTTATTCATTTCAATATTTATTTAGGTAAGGGTTTGTGCCATTTTCCTAGCGAAAATACCGCATCGGGCGGAAATTGTTTTTCGAGATCGGCAGCGGACCAATCGACGGTGCGGTCCTTGCGGTAAAAAAGTATTTCGGCAAAGCTTCCGGCCTTTAGCGCGTTAAAACGTCCGATAAGATAATAATCGCTTACATCATATTCTTCCAGCCCGGAAAGGCCGTTGAGGCTTCCGATACGCCTGATGACCGTCGGCGGCGTGAATTCGGCCCGACGGCGTTCGGTATTGGCGGCGATGTCACCGGTTATTATTTCCTCGGGGTTTTTACGGTTGAGTATCGAAGCGTTGCGAAAAATAAAATGAGCAATTCGGCCTGAGGAATTTCTCGGCAGCAACTCGTAATTTGCGGGACTAAACGATTTCTCGCTCCCGTCGGCAAGCGATGCGAGCGAGGTCATAAACGCGACGAAATTCATCTTTACCAAAAACATTTCGTCTTTACCGTGAAGTCCGCCGGTTTCGATCAGGATCACCGGAGTTCCCCACGCTGAAAAGTTATCGCCAAAAGCGGTGGACGTGTATTCGTCATCATAACGGCCGATGTGGCCGGGAATGAAATGATTTAAAGCCAGTGTCATTGCCGAAGCTAGACGTTTGTTACGCTCGTGGCCAGGATTCGTCGTCTTTTCGGCGTCGCCGTAAACGACCAGGAACGAGATCGCAGCCTGTTTATTTGTCGGCCCGGCGGCGGTCAGCGATTGTTGATTATGCAGGTTAAAACCGATTTCCGGCGACCATTCGTCGCGAAGTTTTTTCAATAAATTGGCTTCGGGTGATTTAAGGTTCAGGGCGTCGCGGTTTATGTCAAGATTTTGCGTATTCCGACGCAGGTAAACATCGGCCCCGTCGGGATTCAGCATCGGCACCGCGCGGATAGTCATTGTGCTTTCGATCTTTTTTACCCAATCCTTGTCGCGATTGTTTTGCAGCACGGTGAACATGTCGATCAATGCGGATGTCGCTGTCGGCTCGTCGCCGTGCATCTGCGACCACATAAAAACTTTGAGCGGCCCGGTGCCGAATTCAGCTTGGTAAATCTCGCGGTTCGAATAGCTGCGGCCAACCTCATTTACCTTCAACCCGATCTTTTTCAGGCCGTTGAGGTAATTCTTCAGATCCTTGTGACGGACGTTCGAGGGGAGAATGTTCGAAACATGTTGTTTTTCCCAAATTTCAGAAAATTCGGCGGCGGTCTGTGCATGTGCATTCATCAATAAAACAAACAGGCTCAGAACGAGCATCGACACAATTTTCATAGCAATAAGATAGCCCGATTTCATAGGTTACGGCAAGCGCGCGGCTTCGCCGCTCTATTGGCGGAAAAGCTATGCTTTTCCGGTCAGTCCAGGAAATTGCCTTGCGGCTATGCCGCCGTTCCTAATGCGGTAGAGAGCGGCGGCATAGCCGCGAATCCCTTTTGCGAACTGCGGAAAAGCATAGCTTTTCCGCAAATAGATGGGCATAGCCCAAAGACTTTAGTTGCCAGCAGGTTTAAATGCATAGATCGTTATACAAACTCTCCGTCTGATCGATCATCCGCTCCAGCGAAAACTTCTCCGCTGCACGCATTTGTGCCGTCTCACCTATCATCCGCCGCTTTTCCGGATCTTCGAGCAGCGAACAAACAATCTCCGCCAGCCTCACCGGGTCTTTCAACGGTACAAACATCTCAACGAGCAATTCCTTCGCGCCTTCCGTTTCAGTGGCGACTACCGCCGTTCCCGACGCCATTGCTTCTAGTATCGCCAGCCCGAAACTCTCGGAATGCGAAGCCGATACGAATATGTCGAGCGCCGCAAAAAGTTCGGCGGTGTCGTCCACCCAATCGAGCCACAGAAAACGCTCGTCTAAGCGGAAAACCTTGACCAGGCGTTTTAATTCGCGGCGAAATCTTTTATCGATCGTATTGTCGCGTCCAACCACGACAAAATGGGCGTTCGGAAATTTCTTCACGATCTCGTTCGCCGCCAGCACAAAATCACGCTGGCCTTTCAGCGGAATTAGTTCCCCGACCGTGCCGATCAGCGGTGCGTCAAAAGGGATGCCGTGAAGAGATCGGAATGCCTCCCGCAGTTTTCCATGATCGGAGTTCGACCAATTTTCGATGTCGATGCCGTTCGGAATAACTTCGATCTTCGGCCGTGCGAACACCTTTTGCAGTGCTGTCTCCACGCCCGACGATACCGCTATCGCTTTCGATAGATTCTTTAGAGCCAACCTGTTAAAAGGTTTTAGCGGAAAAAGAACGTGCCGCGTCAGCACAAACTTCGAATTTTTCGCCAGCATGCAGGCGATACTTGCCGGAATGTAATCACGGGCAACATGAGCGTGAACGATCTCAATCTCCTTGTCCCGAATAAATCCGCCGATCTTGTTGGCACTCAGTATCCCGAACGAATTCCGGATCGACACGTGCAGAATATTCTCCGCCGGCAAAAAATCGAGCCGCGACTGCCATTCGTTCGTCGGCCGCAAAGCCGCAAAAACCGTATGCCCGCGTCCCTGCAACCCGCGGCACAGATCCACAAAATGCCGCTCCCCGCCGCCAAACGTCTTCGCCGATGAAATCTGCAGTATCCGCATCAAAATCAATTGTTAAACGGAAACCGCATTTGGTCAATCAGACCGCCGGGCAGAAGCCTGACCGTCAGGGAGGGCTTTCTTAGAGTCAGCAGAAGGCAAGTTGCAGTTTGCAGTAAAGAACTTCTCTCTAACTGCCTTACCGCCGCCGCCAATTGCCTAATCCCTAACGAAAGCCCTCCCTAACGGTCAGGCTTCTGCCCATAGAAAAAAAGGCACGCTCCCGAAGAAGCGTGCCCAAAGGCTTTTCTCGTGAAAGAAAAACTAAAACTGAAAACGTGCGCCAAGCTGAACCTGAAACACCTGGCTGCCAGGATTTGTTGTCAGGTTGATGTTGCCGAAATTGGCACTCGCCGGATTTTGTTCACGAATTTGAAGGAAATTAACGTTAGTAATGCCGTTCAAACCGCATGTTTGTGAGCCTGTCGAACAATACTGCGCGAGGGCTCCGGAAGTGGAATTGGTTCCAGGGAAAGCAAACACAATATTTGCCCGGTTGATTATGTTAAATATCTCAGCCGAGAAAATAATGCGTTTTCTTTCGTCGAAGTTGAAACCTTTCTGCACTCGCAAATCGACATCGTAGAGATTGCGGTTGCGGAAATAGTTGCGGGGCAGTTCGACGCCCGGAACCAATATAGGCCTGTCGTTGAAAACATTGTCGCCGTTAGCATCTGTCCCGATGTATGTGTTGATCGGCGTTCCGGAACGGAGGCGAACTGTACTTGCTACCTCAAATCCATAAGGCAGGAAAAACACCGGGTTAGCAACAAATTGATGCAAACGGTCGAGCCTCGAAGGGCCGTATTCGTTCCGCAGATCGTACGGATTAGCGTATGCCACTCCGCCGGAATCACGCTCGTTGTCGTCGTCAGATTGATTATTCGATAGAGTGTAGTAGGCATTGATGATCGCCCATTTGCGTGTTAATCGCATACGGAAGGTCAATCCCTGATAACGTGATTTTCCCGTCGATTCGCGAACCTGCACGCCGCCGAGAGCGAGCCTATTAGCGGCAATCGGATTTAATAACGGATCATTCGTCGGACGCTGGCGCGTAGTGACACTGCCTGTTGGGAACACTAAACCGCCTGGTGTAACTTGAGCAATATAGGTACGGCCGGTTTGCAGAATCGTAGCGATCGTTCCGTTGCTAACCATGGTCGCATATCGGGCCGGTGTGTTGTTTGCTTGAAGAAATGCACGATATTCTTCGCCTGTTAGAGGTGAAGGCACGTTTAAATCGCGGTTACGTTGCAGCCGGTCGGTTTTTATAA
>JANMSP010000228.1:0-4474 GCA_031389475.1 Pyrinomonadaceae bacterium | reverse complement strand
AGGTTTACGCGATTTCTGGATTCCGCTCAAAGCCTTCTGGAAAGACAAAACGGAAGCAAATGCTGTGAAACTACGCCCTCTTCTTGAACTTGAAGCAACGAAATGGCAATACACGCACGGCACGCGCAATCAGAAGAATATCAATCCCGATGCTTGGACGCTTGACCAATCCTTGCTTGACAGGGCGGGAAACAAGGAAATTCAATTAGAGCTTTTCTATTCTTACGGCTCGAATCCGCCGCTCTATCCGGCGTGGCAAGCCTACTTTCGCAAATTTCAGCCGCCGACGCTGGTTGTTTGGGGCAAGAACGATCAGATTTTTCCTGCTGCCGGCGCGGAACCTTACAAGCGTGATTTGAAAAATATCGAGTTTCACTTACTCGATACAGGTCATTTTGCGCTTGAAGAAGACAGTGATGTTATTGCGGAATATATTCGCAATTTTTTATCGAAGCAGAAAATCAAATAATTTTTAGGAGAGATTTATGAGTAAAGCAGCAGTAATCATATTGTCTGACCCGAAAACGGGTTCGGAAGAATCGTTAGGGCGACTTTTTAACGCACTGGCGGCGGTTTATGACTTCAAAGAACGCGGGCAGGATGTTCAGCTTTTGTTTCAAGGAGCGGGAACGCGTTGGGCGGGCGAACTGGTAAACCCAGAACATCCGGCACACGCACTATTTCAGTCGGTTAAGGATAAAGTCGCCGGAGTTTCCTGCGGCTGTGCCGATGTTTTCGGCGCGAGGGACGGCGCGGCGGCCTGCGGACTGGATTTAATCGTGGAAAATGCCGTACCTAACACCAGCGGACTACCGAGTTTGGCGCGGCTGACGGAAGAGGGTTACTCGGTTTTGACTTTCTAGACTCAAAAATCGTTTGGGCGGCGAGTGACGATTGCCGTCCAAACGCTAAATAAACTAATGGCAAAGAATTATCTCGAAATAGCGTTCAGCGAGAGCGTCAAAGCACAGCAAAAACTTTATGGTTCGCGCAAGCAGTATGAGCGCGTTGAAAAAATCGAGCGCGGCACGGAATTAAGTTTCGCAGAAGCCGATTTTATCGCCCGAAGCGACGGCCTTTATCTGGCAACGGTTAGCGAAGGCGGACAGCCATATGTACAATTTCGCGGCGGCCCGACGGGGTTTTTGAAAGTCATGGACCAGAAAACTTTGGCCTACGCGGATTTCAAAGGCAATCTGCAATATATCAGCACTGGAAATTTGACCGAAAACAATCAGGCAGCATTGATTTTAATGGACTATCCAAACCGGCAGCGGTTGAAAATTTTCGTTCACATTGAAGTTTTGGCAGCGGCGGAAGCGCCCGAGCTGATTGCCAAACTGGAAAACTTGGATTACCCGGCGAAAATCGAACGGGCAATGATCCTGCGCGTGGAAGCATTCGATTGGAATTGTCCACAGCATATCACACCGCGTTACACCACTGAGGAAATTAAAATAATGAATCAGCCGATTTACGAACAAATTGAAAATCTCACGGCAGAAAATGAGAATCTACGAAATCGCTTGCCGGATTTTTCGGCGATGTGAGGAAAAATACAATGTCAAATTCGATTATCAGACCGCCCTTCTCAAAGGACACGGCGACGGCGAAAGTCAAAACCGCCGAAAACGCTTGGAACACACGCGACCCGGAACGGGTTGCACTAGCTTATACGGAAGATTCCGAATGGCGCAACCGCTCGGAGTTTCTCAAAGGACGCGAAGAGATCATAGATTTTTTGCGCCGAAAATGGGAACGCGAGCTCGATTATCGTCTAATGAAAGAGTTGTGGGCATTCACCGAGAATCGGATCTCCGTGCGCTTTGAATACGAATGGCACGACGCGGAAGGTAACTGGTTTCGTTCGCACGGCAACGAACATTGGGAATTTGACGACGTGGGTTTGATGCTTAGGCGCGATGCCAGCATTAACGATATTGCCATTACCGAAAACGAGCGGCGGCTTTGGACAAGGTATGAATGACGAAAATTTAATGCGCCGATGTTTGACGCTAGCGCGGTTCGCGCTCGAAAATGGCGATGCGGCGGTGGGCTGTGTAATCGTATCTGAAAATGAAATTGTCGCCGAAGGCATCGAGTCGGTCAGGCAGTTGAGAGACCCGACGGCCCACGCCGAAGTCATCGCCGTCCGAATCGCCTGTGAAAAAATGCAGACGCTCCATTTGTCTGACTTGGTTCTTTATACGAATGTAGAACCGTGCATAATGTGCGCTTTTGCCATTCGTCAAACCGGAATTCGCCGGGTCGTTTACGGCATATCCAACCGTGAGGTCGGCGGTGCAAATTCAAAATTTCCGGTCTTGGCGGATGCTGATTTTTCCGCTAAATTCGCGCCGCCTGAAACTGTCATAGATGTATTACCGGAAGAATGCGAGATAATCTGGCGGGAATTTTTAGAGCTTAGGGAAGATTAAATTTGGCGGCCATTATTTCTACCTAATCCAAACCTATTCAATTTTTATCATCTCTTTGTATTAGACGAAACAGTTATTTTGTCTAGTAAGAGGTGCGAAAGATGCCGACTTAGCTTAGACGATGCTAACAACCCAACGGTAAAAAAGACAGCTACTAGGAAAAGCCCGGCAACGGTCGCCTTGCAGGTCATAGGCGGAAAATGGAAAGTGTTGGTTTTTTATGAACTATTTTCAGGTGTGAAAAGTTTTTCGAATTGCGCTGCCCTTTAAGCGGAGTAACGCAAAAAATGCTCACAAAGCAGTTACGGGAGATAGAGCAGGACGGACTGATTCACCACGAGATTTACCTGCAAATTCCGCCAAAGGTTGAATACTCTTTGACGTCTTTAGGCAAGAGGTTAAAGCCGATTGTCGATGAGATGTGTGATTGGGCGTTGAAGCAAGGGAAGAAAATTAGAACTGAACAGAATTGAAGCAAGGTATTAGACGAAAGCGATACAAGAACAACAATCTTCGATTTTAAAGCCGATTCCAGTGTTCGCTTCTTTCCCGCCAAATTAATTACATGACGTTTATTGTTGGACTTAGCAAACATTTGACGGCGGGTTTTCTATGTGCCACGTCTCTAAGGCCTTTTTCTTTAATATTTAAATCGTATTTAGTGATCTCTAAGTTTATTTTTCTAGCGAAGCGTAAGCGAAAGATGTGGCGAAAAGTAAGTTATTCGTGCTCAACCGTGTTTGTACGGAAGCGTGGAACTTTGGTATTGTTTAAAGTAAAATAGAGGTGTTCGTTGTCACTCCGTGCCACTTGACTGTGAGAATTCCATTTCAATCGGAAAACTTATAACCATTACGATGAATGGTAACAATGTAGCGCGGATTGTCCGGCGCGTCTTCGATCTTGCGGCGCAATTTGGCGATGTGCATATCAACAGTACGAGTCAAAGGCGCATTATAGCTCCAAATATCGTCGAGCAGTTTTTCGCGGGAAATGACCTCGCCTCGACGCTCGACAAAGTATTGCAAAAGCTGAAACTCGCGGCTCGATAATTTTATCGGCTCACCGGATTTGGTGGCTTGCTGGCGCACGAAATCAAGCGTGATATCGCCGAACTGATATTTTTCAATCGTTTCGTTTGGTTTAGTCGTTCGGCGCAAAAGGGCTTCGACGCGAGCCGTCAATTCGGCGAAACTGAACGGCTTTGTCACGTAATCGTCCGCGCCGATTTTCAGCCCGACGACTTTATCGATTTCCTGCCCGCGCGCCGTTAGCATAATAATCGGCGTATGGTTGCCGTCGCCGCGGAGTTTTTTGCAAACGTCAAGCCCGCTCAGGCGCGGCAGCATCACGTCCAAAATGATTAAATTCCATGCGCCCGCGCCCGCCATCTGCAAACCGCTCGCGCCGTCTTTAGCAACCGCGACTTCGTAACCTTCGTACGTGAAACCATCCCGCAGGGCGACGCACATCGCTGCATCGTCTTCTACAACTAAAATCTTTTTTGTCATCTTACTAACCCTAACTTTCTTGTGAGAAAGCCTACAACGGCGCCCCAGACTATGACGTTATACAAAATTGGAAACAAAATTCCGCGCGTTGTGAACCCGTTAAAAATCGGTTGTCCGGTCAAAGGCGCAAGCACGAGCCATAAAAAAAGCGTCGGCACAAAGCCAAACAACATTCCTTTCCAAACTGTGGGCTCCCGCACAATCAAAACAAACAAAACGGCCCACAAACCGCCCGCGATAATGAATCCGAGTGCGCCGAAAATATGAGCGGTGAGCGAATCGCCCGCACCGTAAGCCGCTCGATAAATATTCACAAAACCCGGCGTTCCGCTCAAATTCGCCGCTTGCAAGGAATACATTATAGCCGCCAAAATCATCGCGCCGATTACTCCGGCGAAAAATCCTTGTAAAATTCGATTATTCATAAAATCACACTTTAAATCGCTTCAATCTTTTCAATCGGCAGATGAATCGTAAACTCGCTGCCTTTTTTCAACTCGCTTTTCACCGTCACGCCGCCGCCGT
>JANMSP010000143.1:0-16118 GCA_031389475.1 Pyrinomonadaceae bacterium | reverse complement strand
ATAATATCCTGTTTCAACATCAAAATAAATCTCTGCGGCATTAGCCGGTAGTGCATCAGTTTGAATTACGATTTTCTAAAGTCACGTCTAATTTCGACAATTTCTCGGCGATGGCATTTCGGTGAGTACCGCTGGAGGTTTCCATTTGGGTAATTTCCAGATTGCGAAGATGATCTTCAATTGCTTGCACGTCTGCCTTTGATGCTAACAGTCTGTAAACCCCTCCAATATACGAATCATATTCATCTTCTGGCGCAAGGTCGTTAACGCCAATAGGATCCCAATCGTCAAAGAGTATTCTGCGAATAGACTCTTCGATTTCAGCAGCCCGTTTCTGATTAGATGATTTCATCACTTTGAAACTCTTTTTCGATAAATGCCTAACTTTTCGGTACTGCTTCGGGAAGCAGGGCAACAATGCCCCTGTTTCAAACTGATGCACTACTCATTAGCCTTATCAAGGGATGATTCGGCTGTCGGACGTGATGCATCTTCGTGCCGTTCGCGGCCGTGAGGTGTTCTTTTCATTTTTACTAAAAAGCAGGCTCTTCATAAATCCCGTACACATCACGCAGGGCGACGCAGATTTCTTCGACGGTGGCGTAGGCGGCGACGGCTTCGATGATGGAGGGCATGGTGTTTTCGTTTGTGTTTGCGGCCTGTTTCAGCTTTTCGAGGGAACCCGCGACTGCTCCGGCATCCCTTGTGGTTTTGACGTGTTCGAGCCGCAGGAGCTGGTGGGCACGGACGGTTTCGTCGATGCGGAGAGTGTCGATCTTCGAATCGTCATCGGCCATTGCGTATTTGTTGACGCCGACGATGACCTGCTCTTTCCGTTCGACGGCCTTTTGATATTGATACGCCGATTCTTGAATTTCACGCTGCGGGAAACCGGCTTCGACCGCTTCGACCATGCCGCCGAAACCGTCGATCTTGTCGAAATAATCGTAACAGCCGTCGATCATTTTCTGCGTCAGCGACTCGACATAATAGCTGCCGCCGAGCGGATCGACTGTGTTTGCGACACCCGTTTCCTCGGCGATGATCTGCTGTGTGCGGAGTGCGATCAGGGCGGCTTTATCGGTCGGCAGGGCGAGAGCTTCGTCGTACGAATCGGTGTGTAAGCTTTGCGTTCCGCCGAGAACTCCGGCGAAGGCCTGAATCGCTACGCGAGCAATATTTATTAGCGGCTGCTGAACGGTAAGCGAAACTCCGGCGGTCTGCGTGTGAAATCGCATCTGCATCGTACGCGGGTTCTTCGCCCCGAAACGCTTCTGCATCGTCTCCGCCCAAACGACTCTGGCGGCACGGTATTTGGCGATCTCTTCGAAAAAATCGTTGTGGGCGTTGAAGAAGAATGAGAGACGCGGAGCGAAATCGTCAACATCCATTCCGCGATCGACTCCGTACTGCACATACTCGACGCCGTCTCGCAGAGTGAACGCCAGTTCCTGCAACGCCGTCGAACCAGCTTCGCGAATATGGTAGCCGGACACCGAAATCGGATTGTATTTCGGGACGTGTTTGACCGTGTATTCGAAAGTGTCGATGACCAGCTTCATCGCCGGTTTGATCGGGTAAATCCACTCTTTTTGGGCGATATACTCTTTTAGAATATCGTTTTGAAGCGTACCCGAGATCTTAGTAAAATCGGCTTTTTGCTTCTCCGCGACAACCAGATACATGGCAAGAAAGATCGGTGCCGGAGCATTGATCGTCTGCGAAACGGTGACCTCGTCGAGCGGAATGCCGTCAAACAAAACCTCAAAATCGGCGAGAGATGAAACAGCGACACCGCATTTACCGACCTCGCCTTCGCTCAATGGCGAATCGGCGTCAAGGCCCATCAACGCAGGGAGATCGTACGCGACCGACAATCCCGTCTGCCCCTGTGCCATCAGATACTTGAAGCGTTTATTAGTTTCCTCAGGCGAAGAAAAACCCGCAAACTGCCGCATCGTCCACAGCTTTCCGCGGTAACCGGTCGGGTGAATTCCGCGTTTGTATGGATATTCGCCAGGAAAACCGATCTCGCTGGTATTTTCTACATCGGCTTCTGTATAAAGACGGTCAACCGGTTCAAGCGAGATGCCTTCGAAACTCGTTTTCCGTTCGGCGGTCCGGTCGAGGACTTTTTGGAGAGTTTCCTGCTCCCAACGTCTTTTTTCGTCGGCTGGTTTTGTTAGTGCTTCGGTGATTTCTGGTGTCATAATTCGATTTCGCTGTCTATAAGCGATGATTTTAGCATAAATTTCGGTTCGTCTTGAAATTGCGGGAGTCTAAGTGGATTTGGTCTTAGCCGATGTTCTTCCGACCCTGAAGGGGTCAAAGATAATAGCCCAGTGTGAAACCCTGGGTACGTTGAAAGTTGGATTCGCTCCCTGAAGGGGCGCAACCTGACATTGATGTTCGACTACTTCAGGGTCGGCAATGTTGTTTGGGTTGTCCAGGGGTTCCACCCCTGGCTATCATCTTTGACCCTTTCAGGGTCTGGGAAATTATTCAATAATTGAAGGATTTTCCAAATTTTCGATATCCTTCTCCACCGTCCGCGAAGCCGCATACAGAACGCCCGTCAAAACGATACTCAAAACCGGGATAATATACATCGCCGACCTCAATCCGGCGGCTCGGAATGGTTCCAATGCAGTAACGGAGAAGTCTATCGCTCCCGAAGCTATTGCCGCCTGCTTCGTAAAATAATCGCTTACAAGCCCGACGATGTATGGCCCGAACGATCCGCCCAGCAAATACATCGCCATAAAATATATCGACATCGCCGTGCCACGCGAACGCGGTTCGGTCACATTCTGGATCGTCGAATAAACTATCGAATAATAAAAATACAGGAACGCGACGCTCGTTCCCATAAGGAACAGAAAGGGATAAACATTCCCGGCTGACACACCAAGTGCAAAAAAGAAAAAGGGAATCGAGATCAGGATCGCGGCGGACGCAACCAGCAATGCTCCGTTCGGTGAGCGTTTCTTCGCCGCATCTCCGATCACGCCGCTGAGTAGGAGCCCCGGCAAACTCAGTACGCCGTAAATAATCATCGAGATGAAATTAGCGTCCCGGATGTCCAATCCGTGAAAACGCATCAGATACGGCGTCATGAACGCGCTCATGGCGTATAAATTAAAGTTATGAATTGCTCCGGAAGCAATAAGCCAGCGCATCGTCGGTGATGACAACACCTTTTTATAGACTGATCCCGTCTGTGGCTTTTCCGCAGTTTTTTCCAGCGTCCCGCGTTCCGGTTCGCGAATGAACAAGGCAAGGATCACGCACAGCAAGCCCGGAACCGCCGCAACAAAAAATGCCATTCGCCAACCGTAGTTTCTTGTGATAGTCCCGCTGACCCCAAAGCTTAACGCCAACCCGACCGGCAATCCGAGCATAAAAATCGAAGTCGCCCGTGCACGGCTCTCCGGCGGGAACAGATCGGCGATGAAAGATGTGGCGGCCGGTGCACACGATGCTTCGCCGATCCCGACGCCCATCCGCATGGCAAATATCTGCCAAAAACTCTGAGCCAGTCCCGATGCGGCAGTGAACAAACTCCAAAAGAAAACTCCGGCCGCCAATATTCTTTTCCTTACGCCACGGTCCGCCAAACGTCCCAATGGAATCCCGACAAACGCATACAGGATCGTAAACGCCGTATTCATCGCTCCCAACGCCGAATCGCTAAGCCCAAATTCCTTACGTATAGGTTCGCCGACCGCACTCAATATCGTGCGGTCGAAAAAGTTCATGGTATTGATCAGGAACAGCACGAACAATGCGTACCAGACGCCGTTTTTGTTATTCATTTGTTGATGTTTGAGTGAGAAATTCCCGCCTTCGGATTCACCCGTTTTAGCAACAGAATTGCAAACGGTATTTAATGCTCTTACAATAAGCCGATGCAAACCTTTAAAACCGGCATTATTCTAGCATTTATTCTCTCGTTGGGAATGCTGAGCGGCTGTTCCGGTTCGCAGGGCAACAACAATTCTTCGGGGTCGAATACTTCGGCTGTCAATGCATCGCAAACTGCCGCGAATACCGCAAAAGACAATATCGAAGAGCTTGGTCTGCTCGTAAACCTTCCGTTCGAGGCCGAAGAGGCGACATGGAAAGAGGAAGGCAATAAACTAACGGCCGTCCTCAGATTTACGGCCGAAGACACCAAAAAAATTGTCGCGAGCCTAGAAACTTACACGCCCGCCGCACGCGTGAATATCAGTGCCGAACGCTGGTTTCCGGCGGACCTCATCGCCCAAAGTGAAATGAACGGCGACAATCTACTGCAAGGGAATTCCTATTCCGCCCAGGATTTCTACCGCCCGCCATATTCCGAAGGCAAGATCACCAAGATCGAGAACAGCGATTATCTAATACTCGAATTGATATCCAAATAAAAAACGCGGAGTGTGTCGGAACCGGCACAACGGTCTAAGCGTCCTCGTACCGCTTGAGTTTGCGATACAACGTCGATAGGTCTATCCCCAAAATCTTCGCCGCCTCGGACTTGTCCTTTTCCACGGCCGACATAATTTCCAATACATAGCGTCGTTCCATTTCCTCCAGCGTCCGTTGAAAACCGGCTGGATCTTGAGCTGAATCGAGGTGTTCGGTGCCGAGAACCCTCGGCGGCAGGCTTTCAGCATCGATCTCATCGCCGCTTAAAATAAACGCCCGTTCGATGGCGTTCTCCAATTCGCGAACGTTACCCGGCCAACCGTAATTCAGCAGTGCGGACATCGCACTAGGTGCTACATTCTTCTCCTCGGCGTTTTGGTTGCGGGCTGATTTGGCGGCGAAGTGCTTTACAAGAAGTGGAATATCATCACGCCGTTCGCGGAGAGGCGATATTGAGATTTCGATCACGTTAAGCCTGTAAAACAGATCTTCTCGGAAGTTATTTTCCGCGACCTGCTCTTCGAGGTCTTTATTTGTTGCCGCCAATATCCGTGTATCGAATTTCACCGGAATCGACGAGCCAACCGGCGTGACCTCATGTTCCTGCAGCGCACGAAGCAATTTTACCTGTAGCGGCAAAGGCATTTCAGCGATCTCGTCCAAAAAAAGAGTGCCGCCCGAAGAACTTCGAAACAGGCCTTTTTTGTCGGCTATCGCACCCGTGAAAGCTCCCTTCGTATGACCAAAAAGCTCGCTTTCGAGCAGCGATTCGGGCAACGCCCCGCAGTTTACCGCCAAGAACGGCTTTGCCGCCCGGCCGCTATTGAAATGTATTGCACGAGCGATAAGTTCCTTTCCCGTCCCGCTTTCGCCCTGAATCAGGACAGCCGCATTTGTATCCGCGACCTTCTGAACGATGCTGAAAACCTTTTGCAGGCTTTCGCTTTGCCCGATAATTTCGGAGAAAGTGTACTGTTTATTGAGTTCCCGTCGCAATGCCCGATTCTCATGGAAAAGCTCCTGCTGCAGGATCGCGTTTTTGACGGTTTGAAGCAGGTCTTCGTTGACAAACGGCTTCGTGACGTAATCGTAAGCACCCTTCCGCAAAGCCGCCACCGCCGAATCGACCGACGAATAAGCCGTCATAATTATCACTAACGCTTCCGAATCGACTGCCTTGATTCGATCAAGCAATTGCAGCCCGTCCATTCCCGCCATTTTAATGTCAGTTAACGTAACGGCGATGTCGTTTCCGGGAAAAATCTCGAGAGCAGTTTCCGAACTGTCGGCGGTCAGGACATTGTAGCCGGAACCTTCCAGCAATCGGCGCAGGATCGAACGCATCAACTCTTCGTCTTCGACAACCAGAATGCTTTGTTTTGCCATAATTTAATTGCGTTTCTCGAGATTTTTAAGTCTAGCACAACGCTTTATTGTTTATTCGGTTTCGTGTTAGCATCAATTTTACTCTCTCTTAAACCGAATGCGTTTTCCTAAATTCATCATTCTCACATCGCTAGTTCTGTCGCTTTTTTTCACGGGAAAAGCGCAGCAGACCAATCCTGTCGAACGCCAGGTCGCAAATCCGATTACCGATACGCCGAACGTCAACCCGATCGCAAACGATCAGGATATCTCTGCCCCGAAGCCGAAAAATTCCTTCGAACAGGAAGGCGGTGACGGCGAGCTTGTCGTTTATTCCGAACGACAGACCGTCGAAGGCGAAGAAGGCAAACGCATCCTTGTTCACGTTGGTAATGTGGATGTGAAATTCGGCATTTACCGGATGCAGGCCGACAAGATAACAGTTTATGAAGCCGAAAATAAGCTCGACGCAGAAGGCAGCGTGATCTTCGACCAGGGCGACGATCAGCGTATCACCGGTGCAAGAGCGGTTTGGAATTACAAGACAAAACTCGGTGTATTCGAGGATTCGACCGGTTTTACAAATCAGACGAACGACGGAACGGTAATTTATTTTACCGCCGAACGTGTGGAACGGACGAAGCTCGATGAGGTCGTGGTGACGAAAGGGAAGTTCACGGCTTGCGAAGAAGCCGTGCCGAAATGGTCGTTCACCGCCGATGAGGCGACGATAAAGGTTAACGACCGCATCAAGCTCAAAAACGGCAAATTTCGCGTTAAAGATATTGCAATTGTTCCGCTTCCGTACGCTTCGATCCCGATCAAGCAGCGTGACCGTGCTTCGGGTTTTTTGACGCCAACGTTCGGATTTTCCGGCAACAAGGGTGTTCGTCTTTCGGGAGCGTATTTTCAGACATTGGGCCGCTCGGCCGACGTTACATTTCGCGGAGACCTTTACAGTTCGCGAGGTGTCGGATACGGGATGGACGTACGGACGCGGGCGAATTCGCGGTCATATTTGAATTTCGGTTTTTATGCCGTTAAGGATCGGATACTTGGGGCAAACGCTGACGCCGATCGTCCCGATCAGGGCGGTTCGATCGTATATGCTGAAGGCGTGCATTATTTCTCGAATGGCTTTACCGCCGCCGCGGATGTACGCCTTACGTCGAGTCTCGATTTCCGTCAGGTGTTTTCCGACGGCGTGCAGCAGATCATTTCTCCGATCGAGCTTTCGCAGGTTTTCGTCAACAAGAGTTGGAGAAACTACACTCTTAACGTACTCGCCCGGAGTTCGGTCATCTCGATCCCGAATGTCCGCGTCAAAACCCGGAACCTTCCGAGTATTACCTTTGAAAAACGGCCGTCGATGCTGTCGTTTTTCAAGCCCGCTTATTTTTCGTTTAAGTCGAGTATCGAAGGCGTGTCTCGGCGCGAAGAGGTTGACGACGTCCTACTCTATCGCCTACAAACCGGCAGTGATCCGGTCGTGACGCCGGCGGTTAGTCAGCGATTCGACGCCTACCCGCAGCTCGCGATCCCGATCTCTACGAAGTATTTCAATTTCACGGTTACGGGAGCCGTTCGGGCCACCTATTATTCGAATTCATTCAACGATATGCGTCAGGTCGTCGGCCGCGATGCGATCCGCAAATACGGTGAGTTCGAATTCGATATCCGGCCGGTCGCACTTGCGAAAAATTACTACGGTAAAAACGACGCCTTCCGCTTTCGCCACGTGATCGAGCCGTTTATCACTTACCGGTACGTAAAAGGTGTCGATAATTTCAACCGGATAATCCGGTTCGACTCGCTAGATACGCTGACGGATACCAACGAGATCGAATACGGCGTGACCAACCGCATCTACACCCGCCGTTACGCGGAAGCGATCACGGATGAAGCTCAAAGAAGACTTGCGGAGGAAGCTCGAAACTCCAACTCCCCTACTCAAGGAGGGGTGGATGCCGCTTCGGCAGACGGGGTGGCGGCTCTTAACTCCACTGAAAAACCTCTCTCCGTCCAGCCCTACGAAATTTTTACCCTGACCGTACGCGGCAAGTATTTTTTCGACAAAACCTTCGGCGGAGCTTTGATCGGCGGACAGCGGAACCAGATAGCCCCGATCACCGCACTCAGCTTTTACACCTTCGGCGGAGTACCGCGACGCTTTTCGCCGCTCAACATCGACGCCACTTTCCGCCCGCAGCGAACCATCTTTTTCAACACCAGAATGGATCTCGGCGTGACCGGCGACGGACTCCGCGCGGTGTCCGCGACCGTCGGCTACGACACGCCGTTCGTGAAGCTGTTTCAAACGTTTTATTACACGCGTGCCGTCGATCTCGTGCCGTCGCTCGCCCAATTCGCGAACGTTAACGGAAAAGAGCCGGGAACCTTGCGCGGCTCGCAGTGGAGCCCGTCGATCTTCGTGGGCAACCGAGACCGCGGCCCGTTCGGCGGCCTCTCCGTATTCCTCGATTTCGAAAACCGCCGAGACCGCGGCCTCTCACCCCTCATCAGCTCGCTCTACACCGCCGGCTACGCCTACGACTGCTGCTCCGTCGCCGTCCAGTTCTACACCTTCAACGTCGGCGCCCGCAACGAAAACCGCCTAACCTTCTCCTTCCGCCTAAACGGCATCGGCACCGTAGGCACCGAACAATTCGGCCAGGGCCTGCGTTAAATTTTGTAAAGATTTCTTCGCAGATGTTGTTAAGAATAATCCTGAAGTATCAATTCTCCTTTTGTTATCCATGACCAACCAAATGCCCAGATCGCAACTGCTTCCAGCCAAAAAACCGGTGTCAAAGCGTAAACGGGCGAATCTGCGGGTAGCAGTTTGACGATTCCGATCCCGAGGATGCACACCAGAATTACGATCCCGCAAGCAAGGTAAACACCGTTTCGAATTAATTTCTGCGAGGTAGGAGGTTTAGCCGGATTGGTGCGTCGAAAAAGCACAATTGAAAAGAATGCAAGTGTAAGAAAAAAGCAGAATGCGAAAAATACGTGTGCCGCGCCTAATATCTTGTCGAGCGTGCCGACATCACCGTCAGGTGTCGTCGGAAAAAGAGCGAGGCCGACGGCAAAAATGCATGCGAGATTACCCGCAATGCTATCGATTCGGTCGTGTCCTTTATACGATAAGAGAAATATGCCTATCGAGCATATCCCTCCGACAAAGACATCTCGCATAACCGTGTAATAGTAAGCGCTAATCGAACTCTGTATTTTCGGTTCCTCAAGTATTACCTTGCCGAGAATCAACATTATCGGCAATGCTACGCCGATAATTCCGACCGCCTTCCGCAAAGCGAGATACGAAATAAGATGAGGATCGCTGATTCCATTTTTAGATTGTTCATTCATATGCTTCCTTGAGGCTGTGGGTTGAGTAGACTATAACGAAGCAAGCAGAGCTTCAGCGATTGCTCTGGCAATATCGTGACGAACCTGCGGGGAATTAGGTCCGATGTTAAGCAGTTCATCAACCGCTTTCACATCGATGAACTCCATTTCAAGCAAACAGCCTCGAGCTTTGGTTCCTAGGTTAGAATCACGCAAAACGGCCAGTTTTTGGTCTTTCACGCCTCTGTCAGCCGCTTTAGGGTCATGCGATTTAATCGTTTTGAAAACAGCCGCTTGTATTACCTGAGCAAACGCTTTGTCGGCGGTGTGATTGGTATTGCCGGAGGCGATCGGACTAATAAGTGTCTCTGTGCCGCGAGCCTTTCCGTTAAATCCGTTGCAATGGATACACAAGAAAAGATCGGCTTTACTCTTTTTAGCTACATTTGCTCTCGCGGCGAGCCCTAAGTTCACGTCTGATTCTCGTGTTAGGATAATGGTAATGCTATGTCCGTCTGAAGCGGCAGCGAGAGCCAACTGTTCCCTCACTAGAAATGCCATCCGAAGCGCGATATTTTTTTCCAATACCCCACTTGCGCTAACCGCATTATTAGGAGAAGAGCCTCCGACTTCAAATTTCCCCCCATGTCCGGGGTCGATCACAATAATTCCTGTTTTCGCCATAATTGCTCCTGTTGATTTTGAAATCGTTGTAGCTTTGAATCTTGCGGCTAAATTTTCTTAAAAAAGATGCCCAGCGTTAAGGTTACGAGTCCCTGAATTGCCCCAAGCGGCAGATTAGCTGATTTAAGCGAACTGAAAATTTCGGTGACTGGAGCTTTATTTGCAGCAATTAAAATAATTATCAGCAGAATCGCCAGGTGAGTAAGCGAGAAAATAAAGGTGACGCCTACCAGTAGCGGATTTATTTGTACAGGATTAGATAATTCGGCGGCTGTCGGAGCAGGGTTCGCCCAATCCACAATAAAAATTCCGACAATCAAACCGATGGTTGGCAAAATATTCGGTGTGAACCACTCCCATGCTTCCTGTGTTCTATCTTCATAAACAACGTAGACGGACTGAACGGTCATTAAAATGAACAAAACGAGAAATCCGATTCCCCACAAGCTCCCGATAATATATTTTCCTCGTGTCATTGTCATACTTTTAACCTTACTTTAGGGCGTTGAGCAGGCTGTTCAAATGCATCTTTGCCGCTAATGTGCCAGGGCGCACGTATTTTATTTCTCCAGTGCGACGATCCTGTCCGTATTCATATATGAGTGCCAGACACCGATGGTCACCAGTGAATGGAAGTGAGCGCATTTCCGTGGGAAGAAATTTCGCCCCTCCCACAATCAAATTTCTTCCAGCAGAGTACGAAGGCGTTTCGTTGGTTTCGATAAAATTTTGGTTTGTAATCATAAATGCGATTATCCGAAAACGCCCAGTTTTTCCTTTCAGCGCGTTGCTCCAAAACTCGACTGAAAACGCGCTGGGCGGACTTTGTATTTCCGAGAATCGGTTTCGTGCTGCGGGTCGTCCCGTGCTTTCAAATTGTTCCGTCGCTGTCGTCATAACAAAGCCGCCAGCAACGGCGTAATAACCTACCTGTTCATAGCCATTTACTCCCAGAGCCTGTTTTAACCGGTCGTCAACGAAACCGAAGGTCGTCTCTCCGCTTTGATTCGTTATAAGCGAAGCGTCAATTGGATAATCCACCGAAGCATTTGGTGGAAACGGGAATAAGGGTAATTTAAAGTCGGAGTTAGTATTAACGTTTCCGCGTTTACTGGAAGAGGTGTTGGTTCGCGCCGCATCACCACAACCAGTGATAATAAAAATTGACATCGACAGTAATGCGTAAATAATTTTAATTTTCACCGTTTCTCCCTTTGCCTTTCTTCTATCTTCTTTTTACTGCCTCGTAAACAGGGTGGTTATGTTCGACAAAACGCCCGCGGGTGTTGCAAATAAGATAACCGGTATAGATCTTCCATCAGGTTTAACGAGACTTTTCCGTTCATTCAAAAAGGTTTGAATCGCGCGAATAGCGGATCTAAATCAAATGTAAATCCAAAGTTCGCCCGAACTGTGCTTTCTTTTATCAAGTCCGTTCTGTTAGCGAAAGTTACCGACAATGGCAACCTAATACCCCAATCCGCTATCGGAATCGTGAATTTTATTTGCCCGATGGCAACATCACCTTTCGAGTTAGGCATGACCACGCCGAGTTTATCAATAGTGTCGCTATTCAATCGTTCATATCGTCCGGCGAATGTAAGGGTGGTGTCGCCCGTACCAAATGAGTTTCCCAAGGATGTTTCCGTTCCTAGAGCGAACTGAAAATCCCTGATTCTTTTTACTCCAGCAAACATAGGCTTCTTGTTATACATTGTCAGCGAGGCGTTAAAAGTGAAGTCAGTCTTACGGAAAATGCCCTTTTCCCAGATAAAACGGAAATTCGAGGTGTCGGGAGCGATCGGTTCTCGGTTATTCGTGTACTCGAACGTGGCTACAGTGCCGTCATTTATGTCATCGATTAATTTGTCTCGACCCGCTTTAAATCCGATACTTCCGTCGGCAAAGTTTTGTAAGTTCGCTTTTATGTCTTCCCGTTCAGCTAATTGTTCAAATGGAAGTTTCCCCACCCGACTTTCAATAACTGCAGTAATCTGGGTGCGTCGTGCTGACCCTGTAATTGACGGCGCAATATTGTTTAGCTCTTGATTAGTTTCGTCCAACCATTGATTCAATTCCTCATATTTAAATCTGCCGTCCCCGCGACTAACAATGGAAAATAGTGAACTAGCAATTTTATCCAAGTTTTTAGTTTGCGAGTCAAAGAAATCGTCCCGCAACTGTTTATTATAAAGGGATAGTGGGTTACGTCGGTTGATAAACTCGTAACGAAAAGAGAATGCCGAAAGCTGTTGCTGACTTCCCGTAAACACTGGCGTTTCAGTAGTGCGAGTGATATCGAATGATAATCCTAAAGAGAGTTTCTTTAGAAAAGTGTCGAATGCATCTTCTCTAGGTTTCACGTCCCTGATTTCGATAATCCCCTGCTTGTAAAATAGTGCCTTCGCCAAATTAAGTGGATTTGCTCGGATAGTGACAGTATTACCGCTAACCGTAGAGGTTGCTGCCCCCTGTTCGACAGCCCATCCGATTAGAGCAGGCGTGCCGCCCTTGACGACTAGAGAAGTAGTGCCAGAGCTGCTTGGGGAAGCTCCGACCTGTTTATCGGTGCGCTTTTTCTCGGAATCGAGGAAAAAAGACGTGACCACTGCGTTGGGCGATAGTTTCGCGGCTAGTATTTCTGCAATTTCTGCTCCAGTATTATCTGGATCAAGCGGGTCTTTAAATTGCCCTCTTTGTTCGATAATACTATTAATAATTTGACAAATCGCGTTCTTGAACCGCGTTGCATTAGGTTCGTCGAGTGCCTGAACCGTGCATTCCTGCGATGCGGTATTATCGACAATATTAGTCTCAGGAGTATCCTGGGGTTGGACAATGATTGGGTCAACAGGGAGCGGGGGTTTAGATGTCTGAGTATCAGTGATATTGACGTTTCCGGGATCTTCGTTTTCTGGTTTGTTGGGTTTCGCCCGAAGAATCTTTAGCTCCTGCTCCTGTTTCTCTAATTCGATTTCCTGTTTTTTTAACTCGATTTCCTGTTTTTTTAACTCAATTTCTTGCTTTTTCAGCTCGATCTGCCGGTTCACCTCCGCAACGTCACGAGTACTTTGCCCCGCAACCATAGCCGCAAATAAACACACAAGAACTACTAATAGAAATGGAAACTTTATTTTAAAGAACATATGATTTCTCCACCGCTCCGTTAGAGTTCAAACCTGAATGTTTTAACTGTTGTTCCACCGCCGGTTTTGACGGCTGTGACTCGATCATCCTTGGTTGGCGTATTTTCGACTACAAGGACTTGATTTAGACAGCTTCCCGTTAAAATAAAAGCATACTGAATACTTAACACGACTATGTCGGTCCCCATCACGAATTGAATAGAGTTAGTACTGACGGTTATAAAACTCGTACCGTCGAAAGAGCGTCTGATGTTTACATTTTCCCTACTTGGAGTGCAGAAAAATCTGATTTGGATTAATTCACCTTTGACGCACTGGTATTTATTTACACCTATCTTTTTCATTTTATTTCTCCTATTTTGATTCGTTTTTTTTCACGGAAACCTCAGCAAAAGATAACGCCGCATCACTATTCGGTATAGGCCAATTCAAAACTCATTGAATTTATTTTTCCGCAAGGCATATTACTCGCCGAACCGAAGGACACTAAGTTTAACTAAATAGAAACGTCTGAATACACTACTGGATATTGAAACTTCCCTGGATGGATAGGAGCTTTGGAAACTGGGGAAATCTCGGGGAAAGCCGGGAAAGGCCTAGTTTCAAGCTGAAAAAGTTAAGTGCCGAGGGTTTTTGGAGATTAAAGTGCAATCCCTGAACCACTTAAATTGCGAAAGTTACTGCTTGAATGGCGGAAGCATACGTCCATTCGATTAGGAATGTCAAGACATATTTTTGTGTTTGTGAAAATAGTTTAAAAACGCCTATCGTGCTGAGGTATGTAGCATCGTGCTTCCGCAATGTTGCAGGTGTGATAAGTCTTGCTATTACTGAAACAAGCAGATAAAATGGAATTGCCCGGAATCGTTGCCGATAGGGTTGAGATCTTTGAAAATAAAATCGTTTTGGGACAGTACTAAACAGTTCGTGGGACAGTGGGACATGGGACAACGAGTGCAGTAAAACATTGAGTCAGAAGACAAAACAACGCCGGCAATTGGGATAAGAAAATGGCTTGGGACAGCGGGACATGGGACAAACTGGGACGGGTTTTGTCAACGGCGATAGAGGTTTTGGGCGATGGAATTGTAATATTCGACCGGGGCTAGGTCGTCGGTCAATATTGGGAGAGTGAGCGGGAAGGCATTTGGATAATGGTGCGACAGGAGCGCGGCTAGATCAGGGTCGCTGCTTTGCAGATTTGGATTGGCTTTGGATTTGCTTGCTACGATGATTAGATTTTGGAGGCTTTCGTCCGAGTAGTCGGCGTTTACTTTGAAGAGGTAAACGTTGGGGAAAACGGTTTTGTAGGTGGCGAATTCGGCTTGGAGAAAGCGGCTGCCTTCGCCGGTAATGGCGGAGCCGAGATTGAAGATAACCACGCCATCATCCTTTAGGACTCGACTGATTTGGCGGACGGCTTCGATGGTGGTTAGCTGGTAGGGAACGGTAAACAGGGAACCGAAAGCATCCATTAGAATGGCGTCGTATTTGCCGGTTTCGGCGTGATTGAGGAAAATCCTGCCGTCTTCGTGGATGATTCGCATTCGAGGGTCATCTTCGAGCCGGAAGAACCGATTGGCGATTTTGGTCATCTGTGGATCGATCTCGACGACATCGATTTTGGAATCGGGATATTTACGCAGATAGTCTCGCGGAAAAGTGTACCCCGCACCTCCGATCATCAATGATTGCCGGTGATTGGGGTTGAAATGTTCCACGAGATGATAGTAGCGATTGTAATCGAAAACGATGTCGTCGCTGTCGAGATAGACTGCCGATTGAACAAAATGCGGGTCGAACATCAGGGCTTGGATCGTCCGTCCCGTTTTGGGATAGACGGTTTGAAACACCTGCACGCGGCTGTATTCGGTGTCGATGTCGTGCAGGCCGCGGCTTTGGCGGAGGTAATAGATGCTGAATTCGCTGCCCGCAATGCTGAGTATAAAGACTGTCAAAATCGCGATATTAGAACGCGAAACGGCAAACGGGGAGAGGATGATCGCCAGTAAAAAAAGAGTTCCGGCAATGAGGTAAAGGGTGCGTGTGCTCCCGGCAAACGGGATCAAAACGAATCCGGCGGCGAATGTGCCGACAATGCTGCCAATTGTAGATAAGGCGTAAATTCGTCCGACTGTTGCACCTGTATCATCGAGCGACCGCATTTTCAGCTTGACGACGAAAGGCGTGACGAAACCAAGCAAAACGCTGGCTGGAGCGAACAAAATAATCGCGGCGATAACCGATTTGATTTCGAGGCCGACGTTTCCGGCCGCGATGAATGAGAGAACGAGATCTTTGAAAAGGATTGTAAGCGAAACGGCTCCGCCTGAGAGGAATAATACGGCCGCGAGAACGGCGATGTCAGGTTTTCGGTCAGCGAGTTTTCCGCCGAGCCAATAGCCTAAACTCAACGCAGCGAGGATGACGCCGATCAAACTGGTCCATACATAAGTCGATGTGCCGATAAAGGGCGAGACGATCCGCGAGCCGATGATCTCGTATGTCATGACGAGTGCACCGCATAGGAAAACGGTCAGTTCGAGTGCGTAGCCCGCAGTGTTTGAAACGGTTTTAGTCAATCTATGATCGGCGGCGCATGTCAGTACCGCCTGCGTAAGCGGGTGGCACGTTTGAAAGGATAAAGGATAAATGAAGAATCAGAACGGTCCTACCTTATCCTTAATCCTTTCTACTTTCTACTTTATCCTTTTGAATCCACCCGCTTACGCAGGTGGTACTGACCTGTTACGCCACTGCCGTTTTTTGTTCGCCGACGAATGTTAACCATTCGGCACCGTTTGGGGCAGGGCGTTCGGCGAAGATGATCTTGAAGAATTCGTCTTGGAGGCGTTTGGTCACTTCTCCGCGCTTTCCGGAACCGACGGTGATGCGGTCAACCGAACGGATCGGGGTGATCTCAGCTGCGGTGCCAGTGAAGAACAATTCATCCGCCAAATACAATGCCGCGCGCTGGATCGTAGTTTCCTGAACTTCAATGCCCATTTCGCGGGCGATCTGGATAACCGAATCGCGAGTGATGCCGGGCAGGATCGCGGCGCCGAGCGGCGGTGTGATGAGCTTACCGTTATTGACGAGGAAGATATTCTCGCCCGAACCTTCGGAAACATAGCCCCGGTCATCAAGAGCAATGCCTTCGGAAAA
>JANMSP010000124.1:0-4483 GCA_031389475.1 Pyrinomonadaceae bacterium | reverse complement strand
CATCAAATTAATCGAGCTTGCCAAACGGCCGCAAAACGAACTTATCATAGGTTTCATCCTGTCGTAATTTGGAAACTGCTTTGTCAGGGCAGCCTTATTCAACTTTTCCGTAAGCCGCATAACCGTTGTAATCCCTGTCCTGTAACCATAAAATCCTGCCGCCTTTAAAACAGGAAAAATAGGCATTGTATGTTTTGGGCTTTCCCTGTATATCGGAAAATTGCATCTGCCAGTTATTAATCATTTTGAATGACCCTTTTGTTTTGAATGTTTTTGCAGCACCTGCCGAATGGGCATTATTAGTTGAATAGCCATCCCAGTTGTATGCAGTGGCGGAAGTAAAATTAAAATTTATTACGATTGCAATTGTATTGGTACCGGCGTATTGCCCGTCGCTTCTATTATAATTAAAAAAACTTGCTGAAAACTTATCCGACCATTTTCCCTTCAGGTCAATGGCAGCTATCGCAAACTTATTATAATCCGCCAGTTTTTCGAGTGAGGCGAACAGTTTGGAGTCAGGATAATTGTTCAGCGTAGTATTATCTACCCCAAAATTATTTATAAAAGTATTTTTATCGGGTGAAATAATTTCAATCCATCCTGTATTCCCTTTTTGAAAAAGCACGACATACACTCTTTTCCCTGTCTGTTTGTCAGAAAGTTCTCCGGCTATTACATACGGGCGCGGACTATCAGATGTAGAAAACCATGCAGTATAATTCTGCAAATTATCGTATCGGGGAGCAATCAGGCTGTTCCATGCCGCTCTTATTCCTTCATCCGAATCAGGATAGTATTTACCGGTTACTGCATTGGGATAATGAAGCAATACTTTTATATTTCCTTTTGTTACCTCGACCCAATCTTCATTCACCACACTGTTCCAACCATCATCAAAATTGCTGGTCGTAAAAGCAAAACCGTTTGAAGCAGCTTTGGTTTGGTTACCGGCCGGCAGATTACTCTTTACTTGCTGCTTGGCTTCCGGTTTTTTTAACTTGATCGAGGCGGCAAAGGCTTCGATAGCCGGCAAATTATCCTGACTGTTAAAGACCGCCGCCGCGCTGAATGTTTTGCCGAAGCCGGAGTAAGTGCTCAGGATGACCGCGGACGGCCCAAGCTCATTTTCAAAAGCCGCACCGCCTGAAATAACGTCCCAACCGTCCTTTTTTTCGATTGGTTCAAACGCCGGCTTACCCTTTACCTTAAATTGCCCGGCAATGAATTCCGCCCAGTCGCCGTCGAAATCATTTTTCGCATTGCCGGAACTGTCGCCGCTGGCGAAGAGCATAATTATCGCGAAAGTTCCTTTCTGCGCGTCGGAAGTATTAAAAATAACCACTCCGCCCTTGTCTTGCCGCTGCCAGCCTTTTGGCGGCTGAAAAGTGGCAATGTCGAATGTTTCCGCAGTCTGAGCTAGGCTGCCGATGAAAAACGCTAAAAAGCAGATAAGCGAAAAAAAAGCTTGTTTCATAGATTTCACCTTACTCGTCCGGACAGAACTATCGGTAATTAATTCGAATAACGGGGTTGTGAACATGCCAGAGCGAAAGTGGGGAGAAACCGCTTGAAGATACGACGATCAAATCCGTAAATTTTGCGGATTTAAGGATTGATCAAAACGAGCAGCCGGTCGGCCCAGTCGGATCTGGAATTTTTCAGTATTTCGTATTGAACCTGCGCCATGTCGCGGTTGCTGAGTTTGAGGTAAGCCCGGCCGAGGTTATATCTGGCCTTGTCGAAATCGGGGTTGTAGCCAACGGCGTTATTGAATGCGTCGAGGCTTTCTTCGGCTTTGTCGAGCTCTATGTAGCTTTCGCCAATGTAATTGTAGGTTTTAGCGTCGGGCTTGTAGGTTTTCAGGCCGTCGAAAGCGGCGAGTGCATCGGCAAAACGCCTTTGTTTGAAGTAGGCGATGCCGAGTTTCTCCATCGCATTCGAGTGGTCAGGCTTTAGCGCCAAAGCTCTTTTGTACGCGAGGATTTCTTCGTCAGCGCGATTCAGTTTTTCCAAGCTAAGGCCGAGAGCGTATTGCGTGTCGGGTTTATCGTCGTCGAGTTTTATCGCGGTGCGGTAAGCATCCGCGGCTTCCTTATATTGTCCGAGAGCAAAGCTCGATGCACCAATATTCACAAACGTCTCCGACCAATCCGGCCGAAGCTTTGCCGCCTGTTTAGAGGCCTTGAGCGATTCGCTGTGCCGCCCGAGAACTCCGTAACAGAATCCCGCCTGATACCACGCCTCGGTATAATTCGGATCGATCTCGGTAGCCTTTTCAAAAAAATTCAAGGCTCGTGCGAAATCGTCACGAGAAAGCTGAGCGACGCCCTGTGAATAAAGCCGCTCGGCCGCCGCGCGCTTATTCTTGCCTGTCTCGGCGGTAAGCGAAGAGATTGACCGCACTTCACTGACCTTTAGCTGAAGAATTCGTTCGGAAGGAATAGCAAAGTTCAAACTCTGGCCTTCAGTAGCCTGAAGCGTGGCGATACCGATCACCTGCCCATTCATATTCACCACCGGCGAACCTGAAGAGCCTGGCGAGATCGGTGCCGTTATCTGAATAATTTTGCCGTAACCTGAAATTTCGCGCACTGCCGAAACAATGCCGTTCGACACGCTGCCCTCGAGGCCAAACGGATTGCCGACGACCACGATCGATTCACCTTCCTGCGGCACCGTGCGTACGACCGGCAGCGGAATCGCAAGAGCTTTCGGAACATCGACCTGCAAAAGCGCCAGATCGCCTTCTCCGTCAACCGCTAAAACACCGCGAACCGGAAACTTTTTCCCGTCCATAAGATGAATCTCAACGCGGCTGGATTTTTCGATTACGTGGCGGTTTGTGATAACCCGGTCGCTCGCGATAAAAAAGCCGCTGCCTCGAGAAAGGGTATTGCCGCGAGCGTCGAAAGTTTCGATAGCCACCGCCGACGGCTTAATGCGCCGAACCAATTCGGGAAGAAAATCCTGCGCCGAAGCTACGCCCGTAATGGAGAGCGTCATTATCAAGAACAGTAAAATTTTGGCGGCGGCAATTGTCATTTTAGGGCAGAAGGATTTCACTTATATTGTAAGGCTTTTACACAGTGCCGACAAAATTTCTCTGAATCAGCTTATGTTCTGATTCTCAGAGGGAGGTCGGTCTATTGATCTTGCCTAGTCTTCTTTGTCTCGCTTAGCGTCCTTCGCGGCTTTGCGTTAAACCTCTTTCTTTTCACGCAAAGCCGCAAATCAAAGCCGCGACGAACGGAAAAAAGCCTAGACTATGAGATTGCAACACTACCTAAAAGCGAATGGTGGCTCGATTACTTTAATTTTATTTCTATACTTTCTACTTTCGTGGATAACGGTTTCAAGAATTTATCCACGAAATAAGAAAAACAAGAAAACCAAAAAGGGCCTGACCGTTTCTCCTAGCCCTTGGCTTTGCACGTTCCTGGGAAAGCGTTAGAATCAAAATCATGAAAATTGCACTTGCCGCAGATCACGCCGGTTACGAAGAGAAGGAAAAATTAAAGCAGACGCTTGATGAGATCGGCGTCGAATACGACGATCTCGGCACGAATTCGGCCGATTCGGTCGATTATCCCGATTATGCCCGCAAAGTCGCCGAAGCGGTTGGACGCGGCGATTACGAGCAGGGTTTGCTTGTTTGCGGTTCCGGGACCGGAATGGCGATCACCGCCAATAAGGTTCGCGGAGTGCGCGCGGCTGTCGCCTGGAACGAGGAAATTGCTCGTCTCGCCCGCCAGCACAATAACGCAAATGTACTGTCAATCGGCGCCCGCGTGACGCCGGAAGCGGACATTCCAAAAATCGTCAAAGCCTGGTTCGCCGCAGATTTCGAGGGCGGACGTCACGATGGCCGCGTGAAGAAAATCTCCGAAGTTGAAAACGACAACCCCAGTTAATAAAAAATGAACGTCGATGACATCGCCCGGAATCTGCCCGCGCTATTCGCCGCACTTTTGGTGAGCATTCTTTTCATCCAGTCCGGCCTTGATAAGGTATTCGACCGGCAAGGCAATCTCGAATGGCTAACCGGCCATTTCGCCAAGACCTTTCTCGCTCCGCTCGTCCCGCTTCTGCTCTTGACGATTACGATTATGGAGATTGCTGCCGGAGTTCTCTGTGCGGTGGGAATCGTTTACCTTATCTTCGCCTCGTCTGCCGTCCTGATATTTATCGCCTCGGTTATAGCCGCGTTCTCGATCATTGCGCTCTTCTTCGGCCAACGTATTGCCAAAGACTATGCCGGAGCCGCTACTCTCATTCCTTACCTTATTCTGATCCTGATGCTGATGTATCTAACCAGCCCGTTCTCAAAGACCTAATATAACGGGTCAGAACCGGGAGCGGTAGCGGTAGCGACTGGGTGAAACAGTGAATAGTTAAAAACTAAAAGTTAAAAGTGACGATCAGTTGTATTTTTAACTTTTAGTTTTTAGTTCTTAACTTTCCAAAAACCCAGTCGCTACCG
>JANMSP010000113.1:0-6898 GCA_031389475.1 Pyrinomonadaceae bacterium | reverse complement strand
TTTTCCGCAAATAGATGGGCAAAGCCCAAGAGGATGTCACGTCTATTTTGACCTTGCAAAGGTGCGGCATTCCACAAAAACTGATACTTTATTGCTATATGATGGAAGCAAAAGTTAAGAAAGTGAAGCCCGATATCCGCGCCATTACGAAACTTGTTCCGCCAAGCGGCAATCTGGTCCAGGGCCAATCCGAACTGCCGATCGACCCGCTGCTTGCGACCGAAGCCGCACGTATTATAGCTGCCAGTCAGAATCATTATGGTTCAAGCGAAGGCGACGCCGGTTTACGCAGAGCGGTCGCGGAAAAGATCAAAAAATACAACGGCATCGAAGTCGATGTGGATGCGACACCGGTACAATTGATGATTACGAACGGCGGTACCGGAGCTTTGATCGGTATTGCCCAGGCTTATCTCCGCGGCAAATCTGCGCTGGTTTTCGAACCTTATTATCCGTATCACCGCCGCATAATGGAAGAATTCGGCAGCAAGACCGAAGCATTTCAGCTTGACGAAAATTTGCATTTCGAAAAGGACACTCTGCTCGCACGGTGCAGGGAATTAAAGGATCGGAGTGAATTTCCGCTAAAAGCGATAATCGTTTGCTCACCGGCGAATCCGAGCGGAAAGGTAATGACGCAGACCGAGCTCGAAGCGGTCGCCGAGGTCGCGCAAGCTCTCGATCTGCTTGTAATTTCCGACGAGGTTTACGAACATTACGTGACCGGCGAAAATCCGCACACGCCGATCGCTTCGCTGCCCGGAATGTGGGAGCGGACGATCACGGTCAATTCTTTCTCGAAATCGTGGAATATTTCCGGCTGGCGGCTCGGCTACGCTTACGGGAAGGGCGAACTGATCGCACCGATAAACAACGCCGCGAATGTTATCTACGTTTGCCCGGCGACACCGCTGCAAGCCGCTTTGGCAAAGGTTCTGATGGCCGATGAAGATTATTATTCGAAACTCCGTGATAAATTCGACGCGAAACGACGCAATTTTTCGCAGGCGATCACAGATCTTGGGTTCGACACTTATAATTCTGGCTCCGCTTTTTACCTCTGGGCGAAAATTCCCGAGCAATACACGGACGCTCTTCCATTCAACGAAATGCTGATTGAAAAGGCCGGCGTCGGAGCCGTTCCCGGCAGCGCATTTGCGGACAGCGACACTTGGGATAAATACATGCGTATCTGCATTGCCCGCGAAGATTCGGTTTTGGAAGGTGCTTTGGACAAATTAAAAACGGCTTTGCGCTAGCGTAACTGGTCAGAACCGCGAGGGGTAGCAACTGGGGCTATTGTCACCACCTGTAAACAACCCGGTCGCTACCGTTCGCGGTTCTGACATTAAGAGTAATTGTGTTGCGAAAACTTGCGAAATGGTTCGGTATTTTTCTGCTTTTCGTAATTTTTTGCGCGGGCGTTTTCTACATTTACCTTGCTTCGCGAATCGGCGAATCGGCAGTTGAGAGATTGGTATTTACAAGCAATAAATCGCCGCTTCTCGTTTTCGCCCATCGCGGCGGCGGTGGTTTGATCCCGGAAAATACGCTCGAGGCTTTTGTTTATTCGGCGAAAATGGGAGTCGATGTGCTGGAACTCGACATCCGCAGCACGGCTGACGGAATTCTCGTGGTGATGCACGACGGCGATGTCGCCCGCACCACAAACGGTAGCGGAAGGGTTACTGAGCTCAAGCTCGACGCTCTGAAAAAGCTCGACGCCGGTTATCTTTTCACGCTGGACAATGGGCAAACCTATCCGTTTCGCGGCAAAGGTGTCACAATTCCCACACTTGCCGAAATTTTCGATGTATTGCCGGATATGACCTTCAACATCGAACCGAAACAGCAGGAACCGCCCATCACCGGGGCATTGTGCAATCTGATCCGGGAAAGAAAAATGACCGACAGAGTTATTGTCGGCTCATTCAATCAAACCAATCTGGACAAGTTTCGCGGGGAATGCCCCGAAGTCGCCACATCCGCGGGGCCATCGGAAGTCAGCGAATTTTTGGCATTGTCTAAAACAGGCATCGGCGATACTTACAGCCCGCCCATGCAGGCCCTGCAAGTGCCTCAAAAGATCGGTGCGCTTCGAATAGTAACCAAACAATTCGTCGATGCCGCCCACGAACGCAACTTGAAGGTCCACGTTTGGACGATCAACGACCCGGCGGATATGCGGCGTTTAGTCGAAATGGGTGTTGACGGAATTATGACGGATTATCCGGATCAGTTGCTGAATCTTCTCGGTCGCACCGCGATTGCCAAGTAGTTTCTCTTTTCGGAATCAGGTAGTTCACGGGATTTTTCTTTCGAAGGCAGAAGCCTGACCGTCAGGGAGGGCTTGAGCGCCGGGCATAAGAAAGCCCTCCCTGACGGTCAGGCTTTTGCCTGGAGTATCCTCGAAACAAGTGTTAGCAATCGTTACGAATTTTTCGCTTTTCTTGAACCCGTAATCCTCACCGTGCCAGGCCGCCAGCGATCTGCTTATTTCTTCGAAATCCTGTTTCGTTCTTTTCGGATACAACGCCCGCCATTGCGGGCAGCTTTGCTTTTTGACGATTTTGCGTATCGACGAGCGAAGAATTGGAACGAAAGCCGACGGATTCAACGCTTCGTTCATATGATCGGTCATAAACGGCTTGAGCAAGAGTTCTTTTGCCTTGTTAAATATCCAAATGCCATTTTTCAGATCAACGGTCGCGGGCCGCTCGATCTTGCCGATCCTCGTTTGTTTTGTCAGCCCTTGATAAAACCGCATTCCCGCGTAGTTAGCGAACATGTCCGCATTCGAAAAAACTCCGCCGACCATTGTCCCGTAATAGGTATTTTCGGACTTTCGTCCCCAACGAACAGCTTTTTTCGAGGCTTCATCTGGTGTCGAGCCATCGGCAACAGCGCGTTCATATATCCGGTAATAGGTATAGCCCTGCTGAAAAAAATGAGCGATCTTGTCGGTTCCGAATTGCGACCCGTAAAGATTTACAGTCGGGCTGATCGTAAAATAATTAAAGAGAGCCAACACGAAAATCGACTGCCGGTACTTCGTTTTGTATCGGGCCGGCTGGGCGCGAAATTTGTGCGAATCCATCCAACTGCCGGATTTTGTAGTCGGGATAATCCCGTCGCCGAGCAATTTAAAAACCTCGCGTGCAACCGCTTCTTCGGAACGAAGATAAGCAAGCTGTTTTCGATTCTTTTCCGATGAACCGCATTTCGCCGAAGCATTTTCAACACACGCCTGCCGGATCGCAATTTCCGCATTTATTTTAGCGAGAGCCTTCCGAATATTCTCTTCGGCGTATTCCGTAACCTCACCGCCTATATCCGCCAGCGGTACCGGCGGCAAATTGTACTGGTCAGTCTCAAAGGCGAATGCAAACGGCGATTGCAATATCAGAGCAAACCCTAGAAACAAACATGCGAGTCTTGGCATTTTCTAATTTGGATAGATTAAAGGAATCTGTTTTCGACCGTCTTTGCGGTAAATCAAAAAATCAGAATCGACAGTAAATACAACCGAATTCTTTATTAATTCGCACATTCGGACTAGGCAGGCATCGGCAAAATCAATAGGCAGATCGGCATATTTTTTCATCAATGTTTCGATGGCTTCAATTTCATCGGGTAACAAGAAATTAATTTGTAAGATACCTGTAGAAATCAACTGCAAAACTCTTTGCTTGCCTTCCGGCAGATGAGCCACCAAAAAACAGGCTTCGGTAATGACCGCTTCGCAGGTAAGAAAAGGCACAGCAAGCCTACTCGTTTCAGCAAGCGCCCAATCGTGCCATTTATCTGTTTTGTCCAATAGGGCAACAATTATGCCTGTGTCAGCGATTAATGGTTTTATCACGTCCTAAGCCTTTCAAATAGTCTTTATTGGTTGACAAATCGCCTAATCCGCTGTTCAAAGAACCGATCAAATCGGGAGCTACATCAAAAATCGTTTTGAACGGCTTTTCATTTTCGATTGCCGCATCGCCATTTTTCTTCTCTAGCGGCCTGCCGTTCTTACGCTGGCGAACCGCATCCAGATCCTTCCGGGCAATAGCGTAAACATTAGCGAATTTACCTGCTTTCAATTTCCCCTGCTCGATCAAAGCAATGACCCGCCGCTGGCTCACGCCTAAAATTTCACTTGCCTGCTTGGTTGTTAATATGTTCATTTTTGCCTCTGCAATATTGTAATTGCTGCCGGAAAACTATGCAAACATTGGAATAGATAGTTGGTAAATACGGGCAGAAACGCGACGGTTACGGAGCGTGTTATTAGGTTGGCGTGACACACGCTCCGTTACACTCGCGTTTCTGCCCGTATTTAAGGGTTTCCACAGTTAAACTGCGCTATCATAATTGCGGCGTTCACGGTTGGAAAAATAAAATCAATCAATTATGCACTACCATCTAATTGGAATTTGCGGTACCGCGATGGCGTCTTTGGCCGGGATGCTGCAGGCTCGCGGGCACCGGGTTACGGGTTCGGACCAGAATGTTTATCCGCCGATGTCCACGCAGCTTGAGGCGCTTGGCATTGAGATAATGCAGGGTTATACGGCGTCAAATGTCGATATCGGCGCGGATTGCACGATAGTCGGCAATACGATCTCGCGTGGCAATGCGGAGCTTGAAGAAGTTTTAAACCGCAAGCTTTTGTACCGTTCGCAGGCGGAGATCGTCAAGGAAGAATTTATACGCGGCAAGCGTTCGCTGGTCGTTGCCGGAACGCACGGGAAAACGACTACGACCAGCATCGCGGCATGGGTGATGGAGGTCGGTGGGCTCGATCCTTCGTTTCTGGTTGGCGGGATCGTGCAGAATTTCGATGCCAGCTTTCGCGTTACAGACAGCGATCATTTCGTTATCGAAGGCGACGAATACGATACCGCTTATTTCGACAAAAAGCCGAAATTCATGCATTACCTGCCGGAGATCGCGATCGTCAACAACGTCGAATTCGACCACGCCGACATCTACGACAATCTGGACGATATAAAGTGGGAATTTTCGCGGCTAATGAATTTAGTTCCCGGAAACGGCCGTCTGATCGTCGGGATCGATTCTCCAGTCGCCGCCGATGTCCTGGCCGAAATGCAGGGCAAGCTTTTCACGAATGTCGAGACTTTCGGCCTTTCCGACGAAGCGAAATGGCAGGGAAGATATATTGATTTTTCGGGCGACACTACGCGGTTTACTGTTTTTCGTGAAGGCACAAGCTGGGGTGAAATCGAAACGAATCTGATCGGCGAATTCAATGTGCGCAACTGCCTCGGCGTGATAATCGCCGCCGATGCGTGGGGAATTTCGAAGGATAAAATTCAGGAAGCTTTCCACACCTTCAAATCGGTGAAACGCCGTGTCGAGGTCCGCGGGACGGTAGGCGGTGTGACGGTCATCGACGATTTCGCCCACCATCCGACCGCCGTCGAGGAAACGCTCAAAGCCCTGCGGATGAAATACGCCGGCAAACGCCTGATCGCCGTCTTCGAGCCGCGTTCCTGGTCGTCGCGCCTCGCCATCTTCCAGGAGCCGTACTCCAAAGCCTTTTCCTATGCCGATTACGTCATCATCGCCGGCGTTTACAACACCTCAAAAGCCAGCGAACTCGGCAAAGTCCTCGACACCGCCGAACTCGTTGCGGACATAGAAATGCAAGGCAAACCCGCAATGAGCTTCCCCGACGCCGACGCCATTATCGACCATCTCACACCCGAACTAAAACCCGGCGACGTAGTAGCGATAATGTCCAACGGCGGCTTCGGCGGCATCCATGAGAAGATTCTGGATGTTTTGAAAGGCAGGCATTCGGAGGCGGGCGGAGCAGAATAATAGGATACTGTTAGAATTTGACCTCGACAATATTCCTGAGGCTTCCAGCGAGGCGGCACATAGCCACGTCGTTTACGGCGTGGTCAGAATGCCCATTGAACGGCAGCCCGTTTCAACGGGCTTACAAATCAGCGACTTAAGCCGGAAGCTGAGGAAGGACGTTAAAACGCCCTGCTCTTTCGCTACCGATTTGTACCACGCCCTGAAGGACGTGGCTATGGCCGCGTAAAACGCGGAAATTCTGCTATAAAGCAGTCTGAAAATTGCAGGATCGATAGAAATCAGTCATTATGCCAACCGCCTACGTCGAAGAATTCCTCCCCATCTCCGCCGCCGAGGCGTTCAACTTGATTCACGATTATCAGCGGCGACTTGAATGGGACACGCTGCTTCAGGAAGCGTATCTGGAACCGGAATTTACGGCCGCCGCAAAAGGTGCAGTATCGGTCTGCCGCGGACGCCGAATCCTGGGAAGCATCGCGATCCGCAGTGTGTACGTGACATTTGATCCTGGAAAGATCGCCGCCATAAAAATGCTTAACCGCCCGCCCTTCTTCGAAACTTTCAGCGCCAGTATCAGGCATTTCGACCTGCCGGACGATGCCTCGAAAATAGTCTATAAGTTCAATTTCACCGCGCGCCCGGCTTTCCTTCGCCCGATCCTGCACCCGATAATGCTAAAGGTTCTCAAATGGGAAACGGGCAAACGTTTAAAGTCCTTGAAGACTTACGTTTCCAGCTAGTTTTCCGGGCTGTGCCCGCCTATTTGCGGCGAAGCTATGCTTCGCCGTCAAGTTCAATAAACCTCGCGGCTATGCCGCCGCTCATAGTCGCCAGCCAATAGCGGCGGCAGAGCCGCAAAATCCTGGTTAGCTTAACCGGAAAAGCAGAGCTTTTCCGCAAATAGGGCGGCGAGAGCCGCGAAAAAAAAAAAGCTCTTGTTTCCAAGAGCTAAATTGTAAATGTAAAAAAAATGGTTTGACCTAACGGCCAGCCACACGGCACCGAGAACAAGCCAGGTCGAAGCGGTCAAGATTCAACACCTAGTCCCACGCAGATACGA
>JANMSP010000090.1:0-6567 GCA_031389475.1 Pyrinomonadaceae bacterium | reverse complement strand
AACAGTCGGCGCTGCGCGATTATGGAATGAATTTGGGGATTGCCTTTCAGCTCGCGGATGATCTGCTTGATTTTACGGCCGATGAAGAAGCTTTGGGCAAAGCGGCCGGTGTCGATCTGATTGAAGGTAAGTTTACACTTCCCCTGATTAAACTGCGAAACAGTGATCCAACAGTTAAAGTAAAACTTGAACAAATTATGTTAGAGGGCGTTTACAGCGACAGCATAAGGGGAGAGCTAATGGATAAGCTCGACGAGCACGGCACGCTCGAGAATATTCGCGGCGTTGCGTTGAGCTATGCTAAAAATGCCCGAATAAATCTTGAAGTTTTGTCGAAAACAGAGTATTCTTTTGCACTGGAAGAGATACCGAATTTTGTAATCGACAGAAATAGCTAGTTGACCCGCTTCGTTGCGACCCTCATGTTAGACGAAAACCTCATATCCACGCTTGATCAGATACTTCGCCAGACGAGACAGGCGCAGAGCCGCGTTATGGCGAAACTGCGGGATGCGGAAGACGAGGTCGAACGCCTTCGCGAAGAAATCAAAGTGTTGGAGAACAGCTCTATCCAAACCGAATTCGGGATCAATGAACTCCTGGCTATGCGTTCCGGAACACGCACCGGAACATCCGGCAGTTCGATGCGGATGGACGACGACTACGACCGTCGGCCCCATCCTCGTCCGGCACTGGACAACCGGCACGCCAGAAAAGCCAATTTAGTAAGCAAACCCCGCGAATCGAACACCGTCGCTTTCATCAACCGGAACAATGGCGTTCCGTCGCGCGGCAATAATATCGAACCGATCAGCTTCCGGTTCGCGGATCGCACGATCACCCAGGCCTGTACGCTGCTTTTGCGCGAGGCAGGCCATCCGCTGCATGTAAATGAGCTCTACAATTTGCTGGTCGCGGGCGGAATGGAATTCAAGGGAAATAACCCGACGATCTCCGTCGCGGTGTCGCTCAATCGAAACCGGCGATTTAGAAAGGTCGATCCGGGAACATTCGATCTGGTAATGCGTGAAGCTTCGCAGCGTGAAGCTTCGCAGCGTGAAGCTTCGTAGCGTGAAGCTTCGCAGCGTGAAGCATCGTGACCTGGCTTGTGTCGGCATTTGCTCTTTAAATTGCCACTAGCTTGAGCTAGTGGACAAATAAGCGGTAAAACGGGCTTTAGCCGAAACTGATCGGCGGCTTAGGTCCTATGAATTTTACTAGAGTATTTTGGCTAAAGCCCGTCATTTTAACAAGTCTGACCACTAGTTAAAGCTAGTGGCAATCAACCGGAAACAAATGTCCACAGAACCTAGAGTTTGATACTAAGATCAACCGAACCTGGGAACTGCTATTGCTGAATAATTATGACAAAGACTCGAGGATTTTTATATCTGGCGTTATTCGCCATATTTGCTGCTTCGCTCAGCGGCGATGCCTTTGCTCAAAAAGTGCGGCTGCGTTCGCAGATCACGCCGACTTGCACAAGTAATCAGGGAAGTTCGCTTAAATTTTCCGATCTTACCGGTTCAGGCAACATCGTCGTTTTGGGAGGCTACGGGTGCAAAGGCGCTTTTATTTTCGATGTGAGCAATCCTGATGCTCCGGTGCTTGCAGCCCATTATAATCCGGCGCCGGCACAGCATTTTTTGGAAGCGATCGTTATCGGCAACCGAGCCTATTTCGGTAGCGGCGGAGCTTCAGGTCCTGGTTCTTCGACGGGCGGTGATGGCGTTCACATCGTTGACCTGACTAATCCTGCGGTTCCGGTTTTGCTCGGCAAGGTAAATACTAGCAGCGGCGGCGGTTACAGCAACATTCACGAAATGATCGTGCATGGTAATTTTTTAATTGAAAACAGCAACAGTTTCGGCACGAAAAATCTGAAGGTCATTAATATCAGTAATCCGGCTGCACCCGTTTTTATCAGGGACATTGTTCCGACCGAAGCGGTCTGGATTCACGCGATGCATACCCGCGGAAATCGTCTGTTTACGTCAGGCTGGGGAAGTTCGACTAATCTTGCTAAAACCGAGATATATGACATGACCGGGATGTCCGCAAGCCAGGCTCCGGTTTTGCTCGGCGCTATAGAAGATACGACGACGACGACATTCGGTAACAGCATGCACAGCAGCTGGACGAGCGAGGATGGTAATTATCTCTACAGCGCTCGTGAGATCGGCAATAGCGTAAATGTCAGTCCGGGCGACATCCGCGTTTATAACATCACTAACCCGGCAACGCCGCTGCTCGTCAACAAAATATCGATGGCCCAACTTGGCCTGAATGCCGTCACGCCGCACAATCCGGTCGTGATGGGCAACAAACTCTACGTTTCGTGGTATCAAGCGGGTGTTCAGGTATTCGATCTGACCGATCCCGTCAACCCGAAACGAATCGGCCAATACGACGCCTTCCCGTCGGCGTTTACCGAAGAGCAAAGAGCTGAAATTGCTTCGAATGATGAATCGGACATTATCTGCGGGCTCAACCGCAGCACTGGAAACGCTATATCCGGATACAACGGCACTTGGGCGGTTTATCCGTTTCTCGGTGAAGATAAGGTTTTGGTCGGCGATCTGGCCGCAGGGCTTTTGATAGTAGATGTTACCGGAACAAACACCACGCCTAAAAATGTTATTTCCGATTTCGACGGAGACAAGAAAACCGATTTTTCCGTTTACTCGCCTGCCACAGGGCAGTGGATAACAGAAAGCAGTTCGAACGGCGGAACTAACATAGTAAACTGGGGACTTCCGGGAGACGTTATCGCTGCCGGTGATTACGACGGCGACGGTAAGACCGACCGGGCTGTTTGGCGTCCGTCGAACGGGACGTGGTATGTGGTGTACAGCAGCGGCTTTCTGGGTGAAACGCGTTTCGGACTGACGGGTGACGTACCCGCCGCCGCCGATTATGATGCCGATGGCAAAACCGACTTTGCGGTTTGGCGGCCATCGAATGGAACTTGGTATATTTTGCAGTCGACACTCGGGTATCGGCAGCAGCAATGGGGACTGAACGGTGATAAAGTCTTGACCGGCGATTATGAAGGCGACGGCAAAGCGGATCTCGCAGTATGGCGGCCTTCGAACGGCACTTGGTATATTCTTCGCAGTTCTTCCAATATCGCGATAATACAATCCTGGGGGTTAAACGGCGACAAACCGTTATTTGCTGATTTCGACGGCGACGGCCAGACGGAACTGACGGTTTATCGTCCATCCGAAGCCAACTGGTACATGTTTAATTCGGCGACTAACTCTATCACGATATACACTTTCGGTTTTGCCGACGACGTGCCGATCCCCGCCGATTATGATGGTGACGGAAAAGCGGATGTCGCCGTTTACCGCCCGAGCACGAACGTCTGGTATCGGGTAGGCAGTATCGGCGTAACATATAACGAACGTCAGTTCGGGACGGCGAATGACAAAGCATCGCCTTCATCGGTTCAGCCGCAGTAACGAACGCCGATTTAATTAAAAAGCCCGAAGTCAGGGATTCAACTTGACTTTGGGCTTTTTGTTTTAATAATGACAATATGAAATTACTTCTGACAATCACCAGCGGAACGCTCAGCGGCCGCGTGTTCGATCTGGAAAGCGGTTTTCTGACGATTGGCAGAGGAGAAAATTGCAGCGTAAGATTCGATCCGGTCGGCGAGCGCATCGCATCGAAACAGCACGCTTTCATCGAAGCAAAAGCTGACGGATATTACCTTTCCGACAACGCGAGCACGAACGGCACGATCCTAAATGGTGAGAGGGTAGAGAAGTCGAAAATAAAAACGGGCGACAATGTTCAGTTCGGAAAAAACGGCGTTACTGCACTAATAACAATTCAAGAGCCGCTTACCGCTCAAACCCCGCTGCCGGAAGTTTTCCGGCAGGAGCAGATCCAGCAGTTTAATCAGATCGCGCAAATTCAGCCTGCTAATTTTCAGAATTCGATGTCGAATATTGGGTTGGGCAGTGTACAGATGCAGGCACAGCCGGAACCAAGCCGCACCGGAAAATATATCGGAATTGGAGTTACGATCTTTGCGATAATTTTCATGTCCCTTATCGTCGGCCTGCTAATGTTCGCGAGCGTAGGAATTGTGCCGGCTGTGATAGGCGCTGTAGTCGCCTTTACTCCGGCAATTATTTATCTGTTTCCATTGATCTGGCTCGACCGATACGATCCCGAGCCGCTTTGGCTGCTTGCTCTCGCATATGCGTGGGGAGCATTAGTTGCGGTAATCGCATCATTTATCGTCAACACTATCGTTGCTGTAGGCGTTACCGTAGGCGTGTCGCCGGCCGCCGGAGAAATCGCCGGAGCAGTAATTTCAGCCCCGGTTTTCGAAGAAGCCTTTAAGGGATTCGGATTACTGATATTGCTGATATTTTTCCGCCGGTATTTCGACGATATTCTCGACGGAATCGTATTTGCGGGTGTCATTGCGCTTGGCTTTGCGACGGTCGAGAATGTTTTGTATTACGGCCGGGCCGTTGGTGATGCCGGAGTCGGCGGGCTGATCTTGTTATTTGTGGTTCGCGGGATAATGTCGCCTTTTGCCCACGTCACATTTACTGCAATGACCGGTATTGGGTGCGGTATTGCCCGTGAATCACATAATAAAGTTCTTCGCATTGTTATGCCGGTATTGGGATACTGCGGTGCCGTATTCCTGCATGCGCTTTGGAATGGAATGGCTGTATTTGGCGGCATCCAAGGTTTTTTTCTCGCCTATTTTATTCTCGAGATCCCATTCTTTTTAATATTTTCAGGGTTTGCCCTTTACATAATGTATCGCCAAAACAAGATATTAAAGGATATGCTTGCAATAGATGTCGCACGCGGGTTGATTCCTAAGGAGCACGTCGATACGGCGACATCCGCGTTCAAAAGTTCAGGCTGGCTGATCGGCGGATTGCTCGGCGGGAAGTTCCGGGCGAGAAGCCGCTATTTGCGTGCGATCGGAAAACTTGGCCTGAGCTACTGGCACATTCAGCGGGCGACCGCCGCCCAAGGCCATACGGGAAGCTTTCAGCAAAATCCAATTCTTCGCGACGAAGTGCTGAAATGGCGCGATCAGGTTTAATTTGGTTCAAATAAACCCGGTCGCTATCGCTCTCGGTACTGACAAGAAAATAATCCCGGTCGCTATCGCTCGCGGTAATGTCTAGAGGCACGCTAAAGCGTGAACTCAGAACTTATAAACAAATCTTATCAATCTGTCTCTTTGCATTTATAATGGCCCGCCTTTAACACTCCGCATTTTTCGCTATACTAGGGTAAGTAATTTATTCGTTTTAATCGCTTCTTGCCGAAACGAAGTGAAGTTTGAATCGTTTTATAAAGATGGCCGATCAACAAATGCTGTTTGCTTTTGGACTCAATCACAAAACAGCTCCAATTGAAGTACGGGAAAAGCTCTACGTCAGGGATTCGGAAATTCCCGCGTTGCTGGCTGAGCTGAAAGAGACCTTGACGGAGTGTGTAGTCATATCAACCTGCAACCGTACTGAAATTTACGGCGTCGCCGGTTCGGATAACATCGACCTCGATTTTTATAAAGACCTGGTAATTAAGTTCAAAGGAGCCGAAGAATTCGTAAAACGCGATCATTTTTTCACATTCATTTCATGTGCCGCCTGCCAGCAGCTTTTCAACGTCGTTACCAGCATTGATAGCAAGGTGATCGGTGATTCGCAAATTCTCGGCCAGGTGCGCGCCGCGTATTCACTGGCGCTGGAAAACCAATCGACCGGAAAAATTCTCAACCAGCTTTCTCAGCGGGCATTAAAGATCGGAAAAAAAACATTCAGTGAAACATCGATCCATCAGGGAGCGGTATCGATCAGCCTTGCCGCGGTTGAACTTGCCATAGACACATTTGGCTCGATAAAGGGAAAATCGGTCCTTATCGTGGGAGCAGGTGAAACGGCGAAGTTGACTGCTGAATGTCTTATAAAACAAAAGACAGGTAAAATTTTCATAACGAATCGCACGCGTGAGAACGCCGAAGATCTGCTGGCGAAGCTTCACGAAAATCATCAGTTCGAAAGTGAAGTCGTAGATTTTGACGATTTCAAAAGATACCTTGATAAGACGGACATTGTTATCAGTTCTACGAGTGCCCAGGAACCGATCCTCCATAAAGACGACTTTCTTTTTCAACTAAATAAAATACTGCTGATCGACATCGCGGTCCCGCGCAACATCGATCCTGCCGCATCCGAAAACGAAAACGTCGTGCTTAAGAATATCGACGATCTTCACGCTATTCTCGATCATAATCACGAACGCAGGGTGAGGGATTTACCACTAGTCAAAAAACTGATTATGAAGGAGATGGGCGAATTTTTAATGTGGTATTACGCGCTGCCTCTAATGCCCGCCCTCGAAAAAACACGTTCAAAGCCCGATCGGGCCGTAGTTGATGAAATGGTCGGGATAAGGGAATTTCTGCTAAAAAATGTTTCGGAATTTCACAAACTGGCCATCCAAAACAAGGGAAATGTGCAGGATGATCTTGCGAATCATGTACAGCTCGTCCAAAAATTGCGGACGTTGAGG
>JANMSP010000036.1:0-3611 GCA_031389475.1 Pyrinomonadaceae bacterium | reverse complement strand
CCGGCGGGCTGATGGGATTGCAGCGGCAAGTGATGCTTGGAACGATCAACATATCTTTCACTGCATTCCGTACGGTCGGTGCTCTTTTGGTTTTGGCGTATTGGTCGGCGTCTATCCAGGCATTTCTGGCGTGGCAGTGTTTTTCGGTATTTCTGCAAATTGTATTCACTGCTCTTGCTCTCCGCAAAAGTTTGCCCCAAAGGAATTTGAAAGGCCGTTTCCGTAAAGACCTGCTAAAAAATATCAAGCGTTTCGCCGCAGGAATGACCGCCGTCTCGTTCCTTTCGCTCATTCTGACGCAGACCGACAAAGTAATCCTCAGCAGAATGCTGAGCCTCGAAATGTTCGGTTTTTACACGCTTGCGGTTTTGATCGGCGGAACGGCGATCGGGACGCTTATTAGTTCGGTAACGCAGGCTGTCTATCCGCGTTTGTCGCAGTTGGTGGCGTCCGGAGACGAATTTGAACTCGAAAATTTTTACCATCGGTCGTGCCAGATCGTCTCGGTTCTCGCGTTTCCCGTCGCGATGGTACTTATCTTTTTCTCGTACGAAGTACTGCTAACCTGGACGCGAAATGAACGGATCGCGGAGGAAACTCATGTTCTGCTTTCTCTTGTCGCGGCCGGAACATTGCTCAACAGCCTGCTTGTTTTGCCGTATTTCATGCAGCTTGCCCACGGCACGACGCGGCTGCTGGTCTATATCAGCATTGCCGCGATCATCGTTTTAATACCACTGATAATTACAGGCGTATCGCTATATGGCGCGGCCGGCGGAGCCCTCGGCTGGGTAATTCTCAACGCTTCGTATTTAGTTATCGCCGCGCCGCTGCTTCACAGAAAGGTTTTATCGAAGGGATTAGCACCGTGGTATATTTTCGATCTTTTCATCCCGTTCGCCGTATCGCTCGCAGCTGCCGCTGCGGGAAAATGGCTGTTTAGAGTTGAAAGCTTTGTCGCTATTCTCGCGGTTTCAATGATTACACTGATTCTGACGGCTGTATCTACAAAGGTGATTCGCGAGCAAACGTTCCGGATTTACGCTTTAGCACGCCTTTGGCTCGTGAAGAAGCAAACTGAAGTTTGAACTCAGAACTTTGAACGGCGTTTGACACAAAAGCGCACAAAAAATAGAGTTGAGAATGATTCCCAAATCAAAACTATCGATCCGAAACTAAATCTATAAAGATTTACCACGGAAAACACCGAATAAAAAACGCCGCAGATTGTCGGAACGTGTAAGACGCTAATTTCTATGAGTATATTGACGGGAAAAAGAATTTTGGTAACCGGCGGAACGGGTTCGCTTGGGCAGACCTTGGTTAAGCGGCTTCTCACCGGCGAAATGGGAAAGCCGGAAAAAATTACAGTTTTTTCGCGGGACGAAGCGAAGCAGCATTATATGCGGCTCGATTTCATGCACCTTCGAACGGCAACCGATGATGTTATCTATGATAACGCGGACGATATTCTAAATTTCCGCATCGGCGACGTTCGCGACTATCCTGCTCTACTCTCAGCGATGCGCGATGCCGACATTGTATTTCACGCCGCAGCCCTTAAACAGGTGCCGTCGTGCGAATATTTCCCGTTCGAAGCCGTGCAGACCAACATTTTCGGCGCCAACAACGTCGCACGAGCCATTCGCGAAAATAAACTGGCGATTGAAAAGGTCGTCGGCATATCGACCGACAAAGCCTGCAAGCCGATCAACGTCATGGGCATGACCAAGGCCCTGCAGGAACGCGTTCTGATCGAAGCCAACCGCGATTGCCGCGACACCAGCTTTTTGTGCGTCCGCTACGGCAATGTCATCGCCTCGCGCGGCTCGATCGTCCCGCTCTTCGTCGAACAGGTCCGCCAAAACAAACCGCTGACCGTCACCCTAGAAGAAATGACGAGATTTTTGCTTAGCCTCGACAAAGCGGTCGATACGGTATTCGCCGCGTTGACGGAAGGCAACCGCGGTGAAACTTATGTGCCGCAGGTCGCTTCCGCAAAAATGACCGACCTTGCAAGGGCTTTAATGGGCGACAAGGATCTGCCCATCGTCTTCACCGGGATCCGCCCAGGCGAAAAGATCCACGAAATAATGGTCTCCGAAGAAGAATGCTTCCGCACCGTCGAACGAAACGGCTATTACGTCATCCTCCCAGTCCTACCCGAACTCCGCGGCACCGAAGCCATCACCCCCGCATTCGAAGGCGAATATTCATCCCGCGACAAAAACATCTCGATCCCCGAACTAAAGCAACTGCTCAGCGGCGCCGACAAAGAGATCGCCGCGTTTTTGCGGCGTTAATAACCTTGCGGACGTAAAAAGGCTCCCTTCAATCGGTAAAAAGCACCTAAATGTTACGTTAAAATGAAAAAATGATAGAAAATAAGTGGTAAATGATAACAAATAAGAGCAGTTTAATAACAAACAAGAGAACGATGATATTAAACAACAGCTTTTTGATATCAAATAACTCTTTTTTGATATCGTTTAAGGGCAAAATGATAGAAAAAACAATTAAAAAGATCGCATTCTCAATCTCGCATGCGAAGAAGATCATTGAGTAACTTCTCACTTGACCGCCACTCGGACATGCCCAAATTATTTTTTAATCAACGCCGATCAACCATGTAAACCCGCCTCACAACTTTTCTCCATTAAACACCGCCGCGCAGCATTTACATGAAAACTGCGGTTTGACACCAACCAACACAAAAAATAGACTTTAACTGTGACTGCAGACACCATCTCGGCCCCAATCGAAAGCCCTTCAAGTATTGCATCAAAAGTTTCTCTGAAACTTAATCTGGCCTTTAATTTGATAAGCGGCTTCTGGTCGGCGGCGTTAGGTATATTACTGGTTCCGGTCTATTTGCGATATGTAGGAATCGAAGCTTACGGAATAATCGGTTTTTTCACTAGTTTACAGGCATTTCTGTACCTTCTTGATTTTGGCTTGTCGCCGACCTTTAACCGGGAAATAGCGAGGCTTTCGGCGTCCGGTGGGGAGATGACTGACAAGATCCGTGCGTTGGCAAAGAGCATCGGGGCTGTGAATTGGGTGGTAACTTTGGCAATAGGCCTTTTTCTTGTCGGCATTTCGCCTGTTCTGGCGCGGTATTGGGTAAATGCGGTCAATCTGTCAGTCGCCGATGTAACACAGGCTTTTCTGATAATGAGTGTCGCGTCGGCCATCCAATTTCCAATTGGACTTTATTCGGCGGGGCTAGCGGGGCTTCAGCGGCAAGTCGCTTCGAACATTATCCTCATCGTTTTCGGGACATTGCGCTCATTCGGTGCGGTTTTTGTGCTGGCGTTTATTTCGCCGACGATACAGGCATTTTTGATCTGGCAGGCAATCATCTCACTGGCTCAAATGGCCGCAACGGTAATGACTTTTTTCTCAGCCATTCCGGGCGCCCGATCAAAAGCGAAATTCGATAAAAAGGTAATGAGAAGCGTTTGGAGATTTGCCGTTGGAAATATGGCGATCAGTTTGACATCACTGATTATCACACAGACCGACAAAATCGTTTTGAGCACAATGATCACGCTCGAAGAATTCGGCTACTATTCGCTGGCGACGATGATCGCCTCGACGGCCCTAGTTAT
>JANMSP010000033.1:0-2859 GCA_031389475.1 Pyrinomonadaceae bacterium | reverse complement strand
TACGATCATTCTTGCCAGGTCCTTTGCACTCGTTTCCGAAGTGCTTACGTTTCCTACCGATTTTCCGTCCCGCATCACGGTGACTTCATCGGAGATCGCCAAAACCTCTTCGAGCTTATGCGTGATAATGATAATCGTTTTCCCCTGCCCCTTCATCCGACGGAGAATCCCGAAAAATTCTTCGACTTCCTGCGGTGTCAGCACGGCGGTCGGTTCATCGAGAATCAACAATTCCGCGTTTCGATACAAAGCTTTCAGCAATTCCACCCGCTGCTGCTGGCCGACAGATAAATCTTCGATAACTGCCTTTGGATTTACGCCGAGCCGAAGTTCGTTCGATAAAGCAAGGATATCCGCGTTCGCCTTATCCAGATCGAGGTTCGCGGTCGAGCCGGTTTCCGCTCCGAGTATAATATTTTCGGCGACGGTCATCGTATCGACCAGCATAAAATGCTGATGCACCATACCGATTCCAAGCGCTATGGCATCATGCGGATTGCGGATCGAGACAGTATTGCCATCGACCAGAATCTCGCCGCTGTCAGCCTTATAAAAGCCATAAGCGATCCGCATGATCGTCGATTTCCCGGCACCGTTTTCACCGACGATCGCGTGGATCGTGCCTTTTTTTACATTGATGGAAACGTCGTTATTCGCGATCACGCTGCCGAATGTTTTCGTAATATTTCGAAGTTCAAGCATTATTTTTTCGGGGCCATCGCGTCGGTTACCGTAATCTCGCCGCTGCCGATCTTAGTTCGGGCTTCTTCCACTTTCAGGATCACATCTTGCGGAATCAGGGATTTATTGTTCGCGTCAATTGCATAAGCAACACCGTCTTTGTCGAGGCCGAAGGCGTGGAAGCCGCCTTGGAAATTACCTTCTATAACTTCTTTTACGACATCATAAACAGCATTATCTACACGTTTTACCATTGATGTAAGGACAAAGCCGGGCTTTACGCCGTTCTGATTCGAATCGACGCCGATAACGAATTTATTTGCTTCGCCGCTGTCGTTTCTGCCGTATTGCTCAACTGCGTCGAATGCCCCGAGCCCGGAGTTACCGGCGGCTGTGAAGATAACGTCCGCTCCCTTTTCGATTTGATTCAGCGCGAGTTCCTTCCCCTTTCCGGGATTATTCCAGGCAGAATCGGTTACGCCGACGTAATTCTCGACGAATTTTGTATTTGGATTCTGGAACAAGGCACCTTCTCTGTAGCCTGTCGCGAATTTATGAATCAGAGGAATGTCCATTCCGCCGATGAAGCCGAGCATGCCTGTTTTGGACTTGGCGGCGGCGATCATTCCGACAAGGAAAGAACCTTCATGTTCGCGAAATACAAGCGACGCTACATTTTGTTTCGGCGTTTTGCCGTCTTTCTCGAAGATCACGCCGTCTATAATGGCGAACTTGATATTTGGAAAATCATTCGCGACCCGCTGCATTATCGGCCCTTGGGCAAAGCCGACACCAACGACCAGATCGAAATTTCTTTCGGCGAACGCACGCATCGCGGGTTCTATAGAAGTAGGATTTCCAGGTTCTACGTCGTTCAGGCAAATCCCGAGTTCCTTTTCAGCACGCTTCACGCCGTCCCAGGCAGCAGCGTTGAAGGAACGATCGTTTTTGCCGCCAATATCGAAGACGATTCCGACACGGGCGGTACAGCCTTCGCGCTTAGCCTCGGTATGCGTTCCGCAGGAAGACACGAATAAAACAGCCAGAACTGCAAGGCTTGTGATCGAGGTAATTCTAAAGTTCATAATCTTACGGTTTGATGCATCGGACGGTGGAATAAGATTACAAACATTTATGAAAACGGGCAAGGAAGAACCTTGCCCAGTCTCAATTATTTTATTCCCTTGCGCAAGAGCTGTTCTTGAAGCGCTTGGGCGACAGCCGTATCGAACCCAGTCTCCGTCCCTATCTTTTGGCGTTCCACTGCTATGAAGAGCTCGCGTTTCTTTGAAAGCTCAAGAATTTCGGCCCGAATAAGCTTTCTTTCCGCGACACGGTTCTCGATCTCCTTCTTTCGCTGTGTGACTGTTAATTTCTGCATTTCCTCCGGTAGATCTTCGGTTTTTACGTTTTCGATCTTTACTGTGTCGTTTTCTACATCCTGCACCAGATCTCCGTCGTACTGGAAGCTATTGACCGCCTTATTCAAGGCTCGTTCGGCTTGTGCGGACATCGGCGCCGCGGCCGTAATTCTTAGTTCGTTCGAAGATTGCATCGCATCATTTTTTGAGCGCTTCGCCTTCGATCCGTAGGTAAGATATGTCTTGCCCACTTTTGCCGCGAGTTCCGCGAGTCTTGTGTCATATGGTGTCGAGATGGCCTGCACGCCGCCATCCTGGGCGATCGCGAAATATTTGCCTTCGCCACGTGCCGCGATCGTCTGCCATATTTCCCTTGTGCCGCCGATGCCGCCGCATTGGATCGTGTTGACGATCATATTCTTGCGAACCGCTTCGGCGGTGGTTACAAGTACATCAGGTTCCTGCTCGTAATTTTGCGGAGGAGCATCGCCGACGAGAAAAACTATTTGGGCAATGCCGGTTTTCGATGCTGACCATCCGGCATTTTTCACGCCCTCGGCAAGCGCTTTACGGACATTTTCCGGCGTGTCGCCGCCGCCGCCTGCTTGATAATCCATCAAGGTCGTGTACGCCTTGTCGAGATCTTCAGTTATCGGCAGGGTTTTGGTCACATATTCGTCGCCGATATCGCGGTATGCGACGAATCCGACACGCACTCTGGGTTTCGATGGCTTTTGCATTACCTCGTTAATTATTCCCCAAATTCGCTGTTTTGCCCCGTCTAGGAGGCCGCCCATCGAGCCGGTCGTATCTAGAA
>JANMSP010000014.1:0-2988 GCA_031389475.1 Pyrinomonadaceae bacterium | reverse complement strand
CTCGGCAAAGGCCAGACAGCGCAAATTCTGATGATGCTTGCGCCCATTGTAATGGGTTATCTTGGAAGACAAAAACAGCAGCAGGGCGTCGGTGCCGACGGTTTGGGCGGATTACTAGGCGGATTGCTCGGCGGCGGACAGCAGCAACCGGTGGACAATCAAACAACTCCCGGATATTTTGACAAGGACGGAGACGGAAGCTCGATGGATGATATTGCGTCGATGGCGTTTAAATACATGACAAATAAGTAGTGGGAGTTATTCGTTTAATTTGACTCTTAACACTCGACTCTCTAAACTCTTTACTTTAACCGTGGTGAGTTACAGCGACTTGCGACCACGATAAAAATCGCTAAAAAGCTAAGAGTTTCAATTTAACATTCGCCAACGAAAACTCTGTGCTTTTACGAGCGCGGAGTTTTTTATTGAACGCGGACATCTTGTCCGCCGACGTTGCAGACAGGATGTCCGCATTCCGTTTATGAACAATTTCCTCGACCTATTAAAAGAAAAGATCGTCATCTTCGATGGCGCGATGGGAACATTCCTGCAATCGCTTGATCTCACGATCGACGATTGGGGCGGGCCGAATTTTGAGAATTGCTCGGAGAATCTGCTTTACACGCGGCCTGATGCGATTGAAAAAGTCCATACGAGTTTTCTTGAGGTCGGCTGCGACGTGATCGAGACGAACAGCTTCGGCGGCGGCGAGGTCGTGCTCACTGAATTTGGAATCGCTGAGAAAACTTACGACGTAAATTTTAAGGCGGCGGAACTGGCAAAACGAATTGCCAGCGATTATTCGACGAATGGCAAACCGCGTTTTGTCGCCGGTTCGATTGGGCCGGGAACAAAGCTGCCGACGCTCGGGCATATCGGGTATCGCGATTTGAAACAGGCGTATGTCGAGCAAGTTCGTGGGCTTTATGACGGCGGTTCGGATATGTTCATTGTCGAGACGTGTCAGGATTTGCTGCAAACCAAAGCCGCACTGTCGGCAATCTTCGACCTGTTCAAAGAGCGAAAAGTCCGCATTCCGGTTATTGCTCAGGTGACGATTGAGACTTTCGGCACGATGCTCAACGGTACGGAGATAGCCGCTGCATTGACGGCTTTAGAACCGTTTCCTATCGACATTATCGGAATGAACTGCGGCACCGGCCCGAAGCAGATGGCTGAAAGCCTAAAGTATCTGTGCGAAAATTCGCCGATACCGGTTTCGGTTCTGCCGAATGCGGGGCTGCCCGAAGTCAAGGACGGTAAGCAGCATTACGACGAAACACCGGAAAGTTTCGCGGCTCAAGTCGAGCATTTTGCGAAGGATTTCGGCGCGAACATCGTCGGTGGCTGCTGCGGAACATCGCCGGAGCATTTGAAATTGGTTGTCGAACGGCTCGAAGGAATTTCGCCGAAAGAAAGAAGCGCCAGGATCATTCCCGCCGCCGCTTCGATTTATTTTCAGCAGCCTTATGTTCAGGATAATTCTTTTTTGATCGTGGGAGAGCGAGTAAATGCCTCCGGTTCGAAAAAAATGCGGGATCTGCTCGAGGTCGAAGACTGGGACGGCCTCGTTAATCTCGCCAAATCGCAGGAACGCGAGGGCGCGCATATTCTGGATGTCAACGTCGATTTTGTGGGCCGTGACGGCGTCGCCGATATGCACGAGCTCGTTTCGCGGCTGGTGACGAGCGTTAAAATCCCGATAATGCTCGATTCGACCGAGTGGGAAAAAATGGAGGCCGGGCTGCAGCACGCTGGCGGCAAATGCCTTTTGAATTCGACGAACTATGAGGATGGCGAGCCGCGATTTCTAAAAGTTTTGGAACTTGCTAAAGAATATGGTGCAGGAATTGTAGTCGGGTTGATCGACGAAGCCGGAATGGCGCGGACTGCCGAAGACAAAATTAGGATAGCTGAACGAGCATATAAACATGCCGTTGAATTTGGCATCGAAGCTCACGATGTTTTCTTCGATCCACTAGCTTTGCCGATCTCGACGGGAATTGAGGAAGACCGCCGCAACGCCGAACAAACGATTGCGGCGATCAAAGAAATTCATGCGAAAATGCCGGAAGCAAATATCATTCTTGGCGTTTCGAATATTTCGTTCGGCCTCAATCCGGCGTCCCGGATCGTGCTTAACTCGGTATTTCTTCACGAATGTGTGGAAGCGGGAATGAATTCCGCTATCGTCAATGCTTCGAAGATATTGCCGCTCAATCGTTTCAACGAACACGAGATCGACGTCGCGCTGGAATTAATCTACGACCGCCGAAAATTCAAAGGCGATATTTGTATTTACGATCCGCTGACTGAATTTACAACGCTTTTCGAGGGCAAAACAGCGAAGTCCATGAAGCCGGATCTTTCGGTTTTGCCTATTGAAGAACGGTTGAAGCATCACATCATCGACGGCGAAAAGATAGGCCTGGAAGATTCGCTGAAAATCGCGCTTGAACAATATCCGCCGCTTATGATCATTAATACGATCTTGCTCGACGGGATGAAAACGGTCGGCGATCTGTTCGGCAGCGGTCAGATGCAGCTTCCGTTCGTTCTGCAGTCGGCCGAGGCGATGAAGAGCGCGGTCAAATTCCTCGAGCCTTTCATGGAAAAGGCCGACGCGACGAATAAAGGTACGCTCGTGCTTGCCACCGTCAAAGGCGATGTTCACGATATCGGCAAAAATCTGGTCGATATTATCCTTACCAATAATGGTTACCGCGTAATAAATCTGGGGATTAAACAGTCGATCGACAGCATTTTGGAATCGCTCGCGGACACCAAAGCCGATGCTGTCGGGATGAGCGGCCTGCTGGTAAAATCGACGCTGGTGATGCGCGACAATCTGGAAATAATGAACGAGCGGGGAATAAATATTCCCGTGATTCTTGGCGGTGCTGCCCTCAATCGTCGGTATGTTGATAACGATTTGATACCGCTTTACGACGGGAAATTATTTTACGCCCGTGATGCGTTTGACGGGCT
>JANMSP010000562.1:0-5402 GCA_031389475.1 Pyrinomonadaceae bacterium | reverse complement strand
GACTGGGTTCTTTCTCTTGTCAGTACCGGGAGCGATAGCGACCGGGTTCTAGTTGCTAACGGTAAAGGAACCTAGTCGCTACCGCTCCCGGTTCTGACCCGGCTGTTAATCTTTGGTAGCCACTAGTTATAAAAATCACTTGGGGAAGATTATGAAAAAAACAGAGGTAACAGGTAAACCGATAAGCCGCATCGACGGATTTTTGAAGGTGACCGGGCAGGCGAAATATGCCGCCGAGTTTAATCAAAATCAAATGGCGTATGCATTTCCCGTGCGTTCGACGATCGGCAAAGGTACGATCACCTCGATAGACACGAGCGCCGCGAAAAGCACCCGCGGTGTAATCAGCGTCATTACCCACGAAAATGCCCTGCGGCTGAAACCGTTAGGCAATCCGATGGAATTGCTGATGGTCGGCGGGTTGCTCGGCGAAAATTTGGTGCCTTTGCAGGACAATAAAATTCATTATTTCGGCCAATACATAGCTCTCGTCGTCGCCGAAACTTACGAACAGGCACGTGCTGCGGCCGACATGGTTAAAGTTTCTTATGCGAAAGAGCCGGTCGCCATCGAACTCGAAAAGGAAATATCAAAAGGTTTTAAGCCCGACCAGTTTTTCGGGGAGAAGGTTCAGGTCAACGAAGGCAAAGCTGCGGGTTTGATAAATTCGGCGGCGGTTAAAATTGAGCGAACTTATACTACTTCGACGGAAAATCATCACCCGATGGAGCCGCATGCGACGGTCGCGATCTGGGAAGGCGATAGCAAACTGCTGCTTTACGATGCGACGCAGGGCGTCAAAGGCGTTCAAGGTGTCGCCGCTTTTTTCCTCGGCCTGGAACCGGACAATGTGAAGGTGATGTCGCCGTATGTCGGCGGCGGTTTTGGCTGCAAGGGCGGCCAATGGGCGAATATTCTGCTCGCGGCGATGGCGGCGAAAGAAGTTAAGCGGCCGGTAAAAATTGCGCTGACACGTCAAATGATGGTGACGAACGTTGGGCGACGCGGGGCAACGATTCAGAAAGTCGCCCTGGCTTGCGACAAAAACGGAAAACTTGCGGCAATGCGTCACCACAGCGATACATACACGAATTTGAACGATTTTTTTGAGCCGAGCGGAAAGCAGACTAATGTTTTATACAATTCGCCGATGCGCGAAGTTACTTATAAAGTTGCGCGTTTGAATATCGGAACTCCCACCTTTATGCGGGCGCCGGGTGAAACGCCGGGAACTTTCGCCCTTGAATCGGCGATGGACGAACTTGCTTATGAACTAAAGATCGACCCGCTCCAACTTCGGATCTTAAATCACACATCGACCCATGTCTCGGAAAAATTGCCGTTTTCCGAAGAAAGTCTGCTCGAATGCTATAAGATCGGTGCCGCCAAAATAGGCTGGCAGAACCGTAAAATGCAGCCGCGAATGAACCGCACCGGCAAATATCTGGTCGGAACGGGAATGGCGACGGCGACCTATCCGGCGGGAAGAAGCTCGGCATCGGCAAAAATTCAAATGCTGGCCGATGGCTCGGTAAAGGTTATGAGTGCCACACAGGATATCGGCACCGGAATGTACACGATCATGGCCCAAACCGCGGCTGACGGGCTCGGCGTTCCGATCGAACGGATCAGCGTTATGCTCGGCGATTCGACCTTGCCGGCCGCTCCGGTTTCGGGCGGCTCGCAAACGGCGGCGAGTGTCAATCCGGCGATTCTAGCGGCGGCCGAAATGCTCCGTAAAGATCTGATGCAGATGGCGATTGCTGATGGAAAATCGAAGTTAAACGGCCGGCGAATGGAAGAGATCGAATTTGCCGATGCCAAATTTTCGCTTATGGGCGACCCATCCAAGACGGATTCCTACGCCGACATTATGCGTCGCGGAAACAGGGAAATGATGGAGGCTTGCACGACCGCGATGCCTGCTTCCGGCAGCGGCCTCGGCGCTAACCGCGCGCCGTGTTCGACCGCGCCGTTTGATAAAGAGGAAAACTCCGACAATAAAAAATACTCGTTTCATTCGTTCGGTGCACAGTTTGCCGAGGTTTGGGTTGACGAGGATCTCGGTACGATTCGCGTCAAGCGATTTGCCAGTGTACAAGATGTCGGGCTGATCATGAACGAAAAAACCGCCCGTTCGCAGATCATCGGCGGCGTGATTTACGGTCTAGGCCAGGCACTGATGGAAGAAACGGGGTATGACAAACGCTGGGCGAACCCGGTGACCCGGACGCTGGGTGATTACCACGTTCCGGTAAACCTCGACGTTCCGGAGATCGACGTTCATTTTATCGGCAAACCCGACCCGCATATTTCGCCGATCGGAGCGAGAGGCATCGGTGAAATCGGTACTACAGGCGTAGCCGCCGCCGTTGCCAACGCCGTTTTTAACGCGACAGGCAAACGCATTAGAGGCCTGCCGTTAACACCGGATAAATTGTTGTAGGATAAAAATAGAATCGTCCGGGCCGGGCGTCGCTCCACTTCAGCTGGGAAAAGCGGATTACCTTGATAAGGTTAAGTGATGGGAGACAAAAGATTTAAGGAACGGATAGGAGTACCGAGGGTCGGAGTCGAACCGACATGGGCGTTAAGCCCGCTAGATTTTGAGTCTAGTGCGTATACCAATTTCGCCACCCCGGCATGAATTTAAGATGATAAGACTCTTGACTTGGAAGGTCAAGAGCGAGGCTTCATTTAACTCCTAGTCTAAATTAGTGGGATGATGTGTCGAATGCGTATTGTTCCTTTGGTTCCGTAGTAAAAGGAAGTACTTTAACCACGGAACCAAGCGGACAGCGAAAGAAGCCGGAAAAACTTGAAATTGATGAGGTGCTATTTCTCTTCTGGAATTTCTTTTGTATTGCCGCGTTCTAGTTTTGCGAATCGGGATGTAGGCAGCCAGACCGGCATTGTGTCGGTTTCGGAGATTCGCAGGCCGAGGATTCCCATTGCTTCGGCGACGGTTTCTGCCCCTTCCCACGCCCAGCCGGGCTGGATCACATCGCCGGGCTGATGATAGTCGGTTTTCTCCCAGTCCTTTATTCTTTTCATCCAGATCGCCTTGTCGCCGCCCGGCGCGCCGAGAATCATTAAGGCTGGGACGCCCCGCTCGACGAATGAATAATGGTCGGAACGGTAGAAAACCTTTTCGTCCGGCATCGGATCGGGAATAACGTTAATTCCCAGCGTGCCCGCGAGATCATTGAGCAACGGGCCGATCGATGAATGCTCGGCGCCGTAGCCGACCATTGTTTTGACCGGGCCATAAACTTCGGAACCGATGCCGTCCAGGTTTAGGTTCGCCGCCACTTTCTTGATATTCCACGTCGGATTTTTTGCCCAGTGCTTCGAACCATAAAGACCATATTCCTCGCCGGTTACCGCCAAAAAAATCATTGAACGCTTCGGCTTCACTGTCATTTTCGAATAGGCTTCGGCTACGGCCATCATTTCCGCAGTACCGAGGGCATTGTCCGCCGCTCCGAAAAATATCTTGCCATTCTCAACACCGTAAGCATCGTAATGCGCCGAAAATAAAACGGCTTCTTCTTTTAGTTTGGGATCGGAACCTTCGATGAAACCGGCGACGTTGCTTGAAGTTCCTTTAATGACTTTGGTTTTGGAGACGAGCCTGGCGGATTGATTAAGTTTTACGGGCTTAAAGGTGTTTATCTCAGCCGCCGCCAGAGCGTCGCTTAGAGACGTCTGCGATTTGGCAAATAATTTCTCGGCCGCGCCTTTACCAGCCATTACGATCGGCGGAATCGGCGGCGATTCCTGAGCTTCGCCCGCAATGGCGAGTTGGCGGCGGCCTAAATAATCGATTATCAATTCCGGCGTCTCCTTTTCCCTGCCGTGGCCGATGATAACTAAAGCCGAGGCTCCGCCGCGAACGATAGTTCCTAGTATCGCGAATTTTGCGTTGCTTTTTTCCCAAGCTTCCTTGGAGATGCTGGCGGGCGGCCCGTCGAGCATAACCACCACTTTTCCGCTCACGTTGATCCCCGCCAGATCGTCGCGGCCCAGGTCGCGCGATTGGAGGCCGTAACCGACGAATACTAGTTCGCCATTAGCGCTCTTATCTTCTTTAGAAAAGGGTAAAAATGCGTAATCAGTTCCGAACTTGAGGGCTTCGTCACCGATCCTGAATGTCGTTTCCGGCGTAAATACCGTTTCGCGAAAATCGATCTTTTGCAGGTAAGTGCCTTTATCGCCAAGCGGCTTCAATCCGAGTTTCTGAAAGCGGTCGGCGATCCAGTTTGCGGACTTTTCGCCGCCCGGCTGCATCGTTCCGCGTCCCTGCATGTCGGCAGCGGAAAGCGCCGTCGTCATTTCTTTTATCGAACCTATCGTGATATTTTCGGCTAGTTCTTTCTCCGTCACCGAGAGCGTGCTTCGCGACGGTGACGCAGCCTGTGAGAATGCCGGGCCGACGAGCACCGCGAGCAATAAAAAGGCCGCAAACGGCCGTTGAGCAAAGGTGTTATGAAAGTACGATTTCATCAAAAGATTCTCCAAAAATTTAGGATTGGTGCAGAGTTATACGTTCCGTTGATCCGATAGGTTTAGATGCGGGATTCGGTCAGGGCCGTAGACTATACTTTGCTCAGAGTCACTACCTCGACACGCCGCTTTGCTTCGTCGAGGAAAGTTTCGATATTCGTCCCAACCCTTTCTTCGGTAAGTATGCGGTTAATGTCCGGGCGTTTCTCTTCGATCGTTGGCAAAATTACGCCGGGATATCTGCGCGTGAATTCAGGTACGAAAGTATCGCGGTAGTACTTATTTTCATCCTCGGCCGTGATGACGATGAAGGCCCTGAAACGGAAGTCGAGATACTTGTCAATGGCCACACGCTCCGCGATTATGCGTTCGAAATTATCGTCCTTTACTGATGAAAAGCCGACGATGTTCAGACGCCGCTCAAATTCCGCCGTATTTGGGAAATAAGAAAGGATCTCGGCAATTTTATCGCTTATTTCTTTTTCGGTCGGAGTGGCCCGCGGTATTCTTTCGGCTTCGAGCGCAAAAATGCGCTGATTAATTAATAACTGCAATGCACGGTTGAGATCCTCCGAGGTAGCTGGATTCAGCGTCACATTCGGCTGCAGGGCAAGCTGCCAGCGAAGGTCGGAGTATGTGATCAGTTCGGTCTTTAGGCCATCGGTTACCGTAGCAACAGTTTTATCGACCACATCCTGACCGATAATGCCGCTTGTAAAGCACCAAAGCACGGCGCCGAAAATCGCGAGTGCAGATTTTAATCCATGTAAAGATACTGTGCGCATAACACTTTAAGTCAATTTTTGCCTGAAATGGCGACAGAGTCAAATTGCCGACTGTGTGTTAAAACCGTTGACAAAATGTTTAAAAACGTTTCTAATTATAAAGGAAGTCAC
>JANMSP010000547.1:0-3367 GCA_031389475.1 Pyrinomonadaceae bacterium | reverse complement strand
TATTTATCCGGTTAAATCGCTGAAGGGAATTTCGCTTAACGAAGCTACGGTCGAAGATCGCGGTTTGCAGTTCGACCGGCGGTGGATGCTGGTTGATGAAAAGAATAAATTCCTGACGCAGCGTGAATTTCCGAAGATGGCAACAATTGAGGTTGTTTTAGACGGCGATAACCTAACGGCGACTGCGGACGGCTCACATTTATCAATTCCCACCGCATCAGATTTCGATGACAAAGCCAGCGTCAAGATTTGGACGAGCAGCGTGAAAGCGAAGGTTTACCCGAATGAGGTAAACACTTGGTTTTCGGATGCTCTCGAAACAAATTGCCGTTTGGTTTTTTTGCCTGAGGAATCGAAAAGAATGGTCAATCCGTTCTATGCGGTGCGAAAATTCAAGGACACAGTTAGTTTTGCGGACGGCTATCCGTTTATGCTGATTGGCGAAAGTTCGCTGGAAGATCTTAATTCAAGGCTCGAAACACCGCTTCCGATGAATAGATTTCGGCCGAATTTCGTCGTGTCAGGCTCCGAACCATTTGCAGAAGATACGTGGAAAAATATACGTATCGGCGAGACTGTTTTTCATGTGGTAAAGCCGTGTGCCCGTTGTGTGATAACGACAATCGACCAATCGATCGGCGAAATGGACGGCAAGGAACCGTTAAAAACGCTGGCTGCTTTTAGAAATAAAGGCGGCAAAGTATTGTTCGGACAGAATTTAATTGCGGAGACGGCCGGCGGCGTTGTGAAAATCGGCGACGAAATTGAAATTCTCGGTTAATCCAAATGCAGGACATTTTCAGACGTGTCAGTACCGGGAGCCATAGCGACCGGGTTCTTTTATAATTAACGATTAGAATCCCCGGTCGCTACCGCTCTCGGTTCTGACAAGAAAAGAACCCGGTCGCTATCGCTCCCGGTACTGACTCGTTGCGCCATTCTTGACTTGTCTAGTTGCCTAACAGACGAAACGTGTAGAAGAACTGGGCGTAATCGACGGGGCCGGAAACGCGTGCCCTGATAGCGAATTTGAGCGTCATATCCTTCTTGAACAGTTTATTTATAACACTGTTCGGCAGGCCGATCGCCGCGAAGTAGTCACGTGATAATCCGCGGTTGGCAATCGATGCGTTGTTGGTGTATTCGAAGGCAAAATCATTCACTGCGGTCGGGATTCTGCGGTTCACGCTTCCGGACAATGGTGTTGTAAATGAGCCGTTCATCGGTAAGCCGGTTGTGGGATTAAGTGCAAGAGGATCGTTCAATGCCTCGCTTTCGATCGTCACGCGGGGTGAATAAAAGAACCCGACCGGTTGGCCGTTTGTGCTGAATGAATCGTAACCGACGCCGTTGTTGAGCATCGGATATATGACGTTGTCGACGGTCCGTCCCGGAATCGTGATCTGCCAAAGCGGATCGGAAACGGTTGTCATCACCATTGGGGCCGCTGTCGTATGCACGACGCATTTATCGTCGGCGGCAAGAACGATTTGGGCCTCGGCGAGTACGACGGGATCGCAACTCGAGTAGACGATAAGCGTTCCGGCGTAGAAGCTACCGAGGAATTTTGCGTTTTTGCCGAATGAATCCGGATCGTAGAAATCCGAAGCCGCAATGCGGGCAGATTTGGAACTAGCGAACTGTTTCGCGAAAATCGATTTATCGAGCCGGGCTTCTTCACGGGCCGACTTAATATCTTCTTGAATATTGTTTATATCCGCTGCTTTTTGAGCAACTGCTGCTTGAAGTCCTGCTCCGATAAGCAGAGCAATGGTAAAGATTTTTGTCTTCATAATTCTCCTGAAACTAGATTTTTCGATTCGTTTGGGAACGCGTTAAGAGTTATGCGTTATTTTATAGACGCTTGATGAAGCACATTTTGCGGAAAACCCGGAAGATCTCGGTTGGCGGGGAGCAACGGACTAGGTTGTGTTGACATTTGACCTCAGCCTCATTCATGACGCTTTCCCGAAGGGCACATAGCCACGTCGTTTACGGCGTGGTCAAATAGGCTGTAGAACCTGCAGCCCGTTTTAACGGGCTTATAAACAGCGGCTTAAGCCGAAAAGCTGGGAAGGACGTTGAAACGCCCTATTAGTTTGCTCCGGACGTGTACCACGCCCTAAAGAGCGTGGCTAAGTGCCGCGTAAAACGCGGAAAGACTGCTAAAAGCAGCTTTAAAGCTGAAATGTCAACAGAACCTAGTTCTTAATGGCTGTTGCGTTGAATGACCTTCCATTGCTGATCTGGTGCGCAACTGCTTTGGGAATCATTCGATCGCGGTGAGGCCGTTCGGGCCGAACTGCAGTTTAGCGGCTTCGATGCCAAGGACCAGAACCATCGACTGATCGGCGATCTGGCTGAAGTTACTTAAGCTTTCTTCGTCGCCGGATTGCTTTGCTTCCATATAACCGGCAATTACAAAGCCGCCCATGCAGACCAGCCAATCGTGCATTTGCTGTTTTTCGGTATTGGACATTTTCGCGAATTCGGGCGTCGTTGACATCGAAGTGCGTAGTGAATTATATAAGGATTCGCCGGCTGCGTCGGTAGGCATTTCGCTCCGGTGAAACGCGGTGATATTGGCCGCTATAAAAAACGTCATGGCGGCGGCCAGATCGTCGGATTTGCCTTCTTTTGCTACTTCGGTGTCGTAGCCCTGTTTAATTTTAAAAAATGCGTCGGCGAGTGCGGCCTTTTCCGCCGGATCACGGCCGAAGGCATCTGCTAAAGATTTCGCCACACCGGAATCGCCGACGGGCTTGAATGTGACCGCCGGCGTATCGACCGGCAGTGCGGGCCGTGACGGAAGTCTCTTATAAACGCGGCCGGCAGCTTGTTTCGGCGGCTGTTTAGATTTGAGAATTCCGGATAGTAAATTTGTTTTCGGCCCTTTCCAGGTTTTGCCGACGCCTTCGCGGATCGACGCGCTGCCGCTTTCTCTAACCTGAGAAAAGACGAGGTGCACAGGCAGCAACGCCAAAACGATGAGAGTTGCTAATAGAGTTTTACAGTTCATAAGTCTCCCGGCAGAAGCCTGACCGTAAGGGAGGGCTTTTTTAGGTTACCCGTTTACACCCTTATTTCGTGCAAGATTCCGCATTGAAGAAAGCCCTCCCTAACGGTCAGGCTTCTGCATTAAAAGAAAGCCCTCCCTGACGGTCAGGCTTCTGCATTGAAGAAAGCCCTCCCTAACGGTCAGGCTTCCGCACTTTAAACTGCGTTATTTCATTCGGATCCATTTTGTAACACCTCTGTATTTGCTGTCGGGGCCAAAGTCGGTAAAATGGATCTCGGGGATCGGCGCGTTGTCATACCACGGGCCAGCCAAGTCCATAACGGTCATCGTGGGCAGCTCCATCCAGCC
>JANMSP010000537.1:0-7209 GCA_031389475.1 Pyrinomonadaceae bacterium | reverse complement strand
TTTTCCGGTTCTGTCGCAGACAGTGAATGGGCAGCCGCTGGTTTATTTGGATAACGGCGCTTCGTCGCAGGTGCCGCAGCTGGTGATCGACCGCGGGGCGAAATATTTGCGGGAGGAGCATTCGAATATTCACCGCGGCGTGCATTATTTATCGCAGCACGCGACGACCGCTTATGAAGCCGCCCGCGAAAAGGTCAAGCGGTTTATTAATGCGAAGGAAGCTAAAGAATGTATCTTTGTTCGCGGCTGTACTGAAGGCGTGAATCTGGTCGCGAATTCCTACGGACGTAAGTTTATCGGCGAAGGCGATGAGATCGTAGTCAGCCAGATGGAGCATCATTCGAACATCATCCCGTGGCAGCAGATCGCAGAGGAACGTGGCGCTAAAATTCGGATGATCCCGATGAATGATCGCGGCGAATTGATAATCGACGAATACGAGAATCTTTTGAACGAGCGGACGAAGATAGTCACGGTTTCGCATGTTTCTAATTCGCTCGGCACAATTAATCCGATCAAGGAAATGATTGCCACCGCTCATAAATTCGGCGTGCCATTTTTCGTCGATGCGGCACAGAGCGTTCCGCATTTTCCCGTCGATGTTCAGGATTTGGACGCCGATTTTTTCACGTTTTCCGGCCACAAAATGTTTGCCCCGACCGGTAGCGGCGTGCTTTACGGCAAGCGCGAATGGCTCGATAAAATGCCGCCGTACCAGACCGGCGGCGGGATGATCCGCAACGTGAGTTTTGAAAAGACGACGTTCGCACCGATACCCGATAAATTCGAAGCGGGAACTCCGGCAATCGCGGCGGGAATCGGGTTGGGCGCGGCGATAGATTATCTCAATTCAATAGATTTTGAAGCCGCCGCCGCATACGAACACGAACTGCTCGAATACGCGACGCAGCGTTTGTCCGATATCGAAGGGGTAAAAATAATCGGCACCGCCGCGAACAAGGCTTCGGTATTGTCGTTCACCATCGAAAATATCCACCCGCACGACATCGGGACGATCCTCGATCAATCCGGTATCGCCATTCGTGCCGGACACCATTGCGCCCAGCCGGTTATGCAGTTCTTCGACGTTCCGGCAACCGCTCGTGCTTCGTTCGCGTTTTATAACACGCGGGAAGAGGTCGATAAATTGGCGGATGCGGTGCAGAAAGTAATTGAGGTTTTTGCATGACAAAAAAGCGTGAAATGACCGTTTGGTATGGAAAGATCGAGGATGCTCCCAAGTATCCCGATGTTCCTTACTGGCAGAATCAACCGGACGAAGTGAAATTCGCTGCAGCTTGGGAAATGGTTGTTGATGCTTATGCTATGAAAGGAGTGGACGAAAGTGAACTCGGTTTTCAAAGATCTGTTGGAGGCCTTCAGAAACGCAGGCGTTAAATTCCTTGTGGTTGGGGGCTATGCGGTCATAAAACACACCGAGCCGCGATTCACAAAAGACTTGAATATCTGGACCGCTGCCGATCCCGAGAACGCGGCAAGAGTATATGCAGCCTTGGCGGATTTCGGAGCGCCGCTTGGTGATTTGAGCCCGGATGATTTCACCAAAGACGATTCTTTTTTTACGATGGGAATGCTGCCAAATCGCATTGATGTCCTCTTCGGACTCGAAGGCGTCGATTCATCCAACATCTGGGCAAATCGAGTAACCGGCTACCTCGGCACGGTTGAGGTAAATTATATCGGCCGCCCTGATTTGATTAAGAATAAGGAAGCCGTAGGACGACTGCAAGATTTGGCTGATGCGGAGAAATTACGCGAGACGGAATGAGGCGGTGCAGAAGGTGATTGAGGTTTTTGCCTAGAATTATGAAGAAATGGTTAGCATTGTTAATTGCCGTATTCGTTATTGTTTCATTATTGCTGTATTGGCAATTTAACTATCCAGATAATGAAACCATTGAACGCGAATTTCTATTGCAAAATCCGAACGTTGAATATGTAAGTGCTGAAATGATTTTCGATTGGGAACCCAAGAGATCGGCAACGTATATAGTGAAATATAAAAGGCCGCCAAATGATGAAGTACGATTATCTGATTTTTCCATTCAGCAGCATTGGTATTTCAGATGGAGATGGTGCAGTGATCAGACAGAAAGAAAATGTGATTAGAATTTTGGGAGAACATATGCAAGAAACTCCGATAAAAGTTGGCGAGTATAGTTTTACGATCTTGATCGAACCTAATGATCCAGACGGATACCTGGTAACTTGCCCGGCCCTGCCCGGGCTTGTAACCGAAGGCGATACGCTCGACGAAGCGTTTGCGATGGCTAAAGATGCGATTGGCGGCTATCTTGAGAGTTTGATCAAACACGGTGAACCTATTCCGCAGGATAAAATGGCGTTTCCGGTACGCGTAAGAATTGAAAATGACAAAATTGCCGCGTGATCTTAAGCCAAATAAAGTAATAAAAGCACTTGAAAAGGCAGGATTTACGATTGACCATGTTACCGGAAGCCATTACATCATGCTCAAAGATAATCTGCGAACGAGTGTGCCTCATCATAAAACAGTAAAGACGGGAACATTACGGGCTATTTTAAATCAGGCGGGCATGACAATCGAAGATTTCAACAAATTGGTTTAATAATTTCTGTATTAAAAAGAATGTCAGAATTAAGCGATCTATATCAGGAAGTAATTTTGGATCATAACAAGAATCCGCGAAATTTTCGGGAGATTGCGGATGCGGACCAGTATGCGGATGGGAAGAATCCGCTGTGCGGGGATGCTTTGCGGGTTTATGTCGATTTTGAGGGCGATACGGTTAAGGACGTTGCGTTCAAAGGTTCGGGCTGCGCGATATCGAAGGCTTCGGCGAGCATTATGACGCAGGTCGTCAAGGGGAAATCGAAACAGGAAGCGGAGTCGCTTTTTGACGAATTTCACCGGATGGTGCTGGGTGAACTCGACGAAGAAGCTGAAGAAAACTCGCTTGGAAAGCTGAAGATATTTGCCGGTGTCCGTGAATTTCCGGCCCGCGTGAAATGCGCATCGCTTAGCTGGCATACGTTGAATGCGGCACTTCACGGCGAAGACGAAATTTCCACCGAGTAATGAAACAAGATATTCAAACACGGGCGGACATCGAATATTTACTAACGGAATTCTATAATATTACGATCCATGACGAAATGATCGGCCATCATTTCGACGATATCAATCTCGAATCACATCTGCCGATTATCGTGGATTTTTGGGAAAAGGTGCTATTCGGCAAACCTGTTTATTTTAATAATCCGCTGACGGTTCATCAGAAGCTGCACGAGAAATTTCCTCTGAAATTCGACCATTTTGTCCGTTGGGTCGAGATTTTCAGCCGAACCGTGGATCGGCTGTACGAAGGCGAAATGGCCGACGCCGCGAAACTGCGGGCGAAAATGATCGGACATAATCTGAATCAGCGGTTAAATGGCGGCGTGCACATTCAGAATAGCTTGTAGTTTTTGGCGGCCTCGTTAAAATCTTCGACCTGCTTTGCGATCCACTCCGAATTATTTCCTAACTCTTTAGCCATTATATCGGCGACATGCGGAGCAATATCTATTGCCGCCTGGGCATTTAGAAACAGAGCGCGTGTGCGTCGCGCCAAAACATCCTCGACCGTTCGTGCCATTTCATGCCTTATTGCCCAAATAATCTCGGCCTCGCAATTCGGCAGATCTTTGTGAAGTCTTTTCGCTAGTTCTGGCCGATCACGGATGAGATGTCGAATACCTTCAACGTCGGAGCCGTAAACTGCCAACCTGCTGCCGCCCGAATCTTCAGAATAACCGTGAATTTTCAAGACATGTGTCGCTGATTTTCGATTCGCTAAATTCGCTTCTATGATCGCCCGCTCAACCGCGTCTTCAGCCATTTTGCGGTAAGTCGTCCATTTTCCGCCGGTGATTGTGAGCAAACCCGATTCGTCGATTTCAATAAGATGTTCGCGTGAAAGAGTGGAAGTTTTTTTGATGTTTTCGGCTTTTATAAGCGGACGTATTCCAACAAAAATGCTTAAAATATCGGTTCGTTTTGGAATCTCGGAGAGATAATTTCCAGCGGTTTCGAGAATGAAATCTATCTCTGCATCTAAAGCTTTTGGCTCAAGTTCCGCTTTATCTACCGGAGTGTCAGTCGTGCCGACAACCAAGTGTCCGTGCCACGGAATTGCGAAGAGAACGCGGCCATCGCTCGTTTTTGGAATCATCAATGCACTGTCGCCTGAAAGAAATTTGCGGTCGAAGACAAGATGAATGCCCTGACTAAAGGCTATGATTTTTTCGGCATTGGCGTCCGATAGTTTTCTGATCGAATCACTAAAAGCCCCCGTCGCGTTAATGACCACTTTTGCTTGTATAGTAAACTTTTCCGTGCTTTCCAAATCTTCGAAAAGGACTCCGGCGATCTTTCCCGCTTCATCTTTGATAAGTGAATTGACTTTAACGTAATTCAGCACAGCCGCGCCCTGTTCGTGAGCCGTCGAGACCAAATTAATCAGCAACCGGCTGTCGTCGAATTGGCCGTCAAAATATGAAACACCGCCGCGAAGCCCTCTCGTTTTCACATTCGGCAGCTTCTCGATAGTTTCCTTCGCGGACAAAATCCTGGATTTTCCGAAACTAAATTTACCCGACAAAATATCGTAGATTTTTAGCCCGGTGCCGTAAAACAATTTTTGCCAAAGCGAATAGCACGGAATAATAAACGCTGCATTCTTCACTAGATGCGGCGCATTTTTGAGCAGAATTCCCCGCTCTTGCAATGCTTCGCGAACTAATGAAATATTTCCCTGAGCCAGATAGCGAACGCCGCCGTGGACGAGTTTGGTGCTGCGACTTGACGTTCCTTTACCGAAGTCGTGCTGTTCGAGCAGTAAAACATCGAAGCCGCGAGAAGCTGCGTCAACCGCGCAGCCGACACCGGTCGCTCCGCCGCCAATAACGATTATGTCCCACGGCGTTTTTCGGTTTTTTACAGCTTGAAATATTTTGGTTCGATTCATTAGAGGAATTAATTAAAAGTGTTAAGAATGAAATACCTATTTTGTATTACGGCCAGCGAAGAAACAAACTAAGTTTGCACTCGACGTGTCAGTACCGGGAGCGAAAGCGACTGGGTTCTTTGGGGAGTTCAAGGTTCAATGTTCAAAGTTCAAGGTTGGAATAATCTTAACTTTGAACTTTGAACCAGGAACTTTGAACTCTTCCAAATCCAGTCGCTATCGCTCCCGGTACTTGCATGACTCCGCCAATTTAATCTTGACTGACTGCTAGGAACACTTGTAAAATCCCGGTATTCCGACGACAATTTCTTCAGATTATGAGTGAATCCGAGGTCGAAGCAATACAGTTTAACCAAAAGCAGCTGCCGTTAATTTTAGTGGCCGTTTCGGCGGCAGTAATGATTTTAGGCCTGTTTGTGCAAGGGCGTGTTTGGTGGTGCAAGTTCGGAGATTTTGCGATTTATATTAATGAATCGGCCAGCAGCCATACATCGCAGCATATTTTCGATCCTTATTCATTTACCCATACGGGCCACGGCATATTTTTTTACTGGCTGGCGTGTCTAACCGTTTCAGAGCTTTCTATTCAGTGGAAATTTTTCATCGCCATGGCCGTCGAGGCAGTATGGGAAGTCTTTGAAAATTCGGCGTTCGTTATCGAGAAATACCGCGCAAACACGGTATCGCTGGATTATGTAGGAGATTCAATTGCAAATTCCGTGGGTGATTTCGGAGCCTGCGCGGCCGGATTTTGGATCGCCTATAAGATCGGCTGGCGGTTTTCGCTGGTTTTCTTTTTGCTGGTTGAGTTAATGCTAACTTTTTGGATTCGCGACAGTCTGCTGCTGAATATCGTAATGCTGATCTATCCGCTCGATGCAGTAAAAGAGTGGCAGCTGAGTTAACTCCTATCGCTCACCGCGTGCGGCTTCGACCTTTGATTCCATCACCACGCCTAATTTTCTCGCTCCCGGCTGGTCGAACGTTTCCATCGTGCGAAGGGTTTCGTCGAGGACGCGGAGCTGGAACTCGGGCCATTCCGGTTTTCCGGCAACCGAGCCGAATTCACCGCTATAATAAGCGGTTCTCGGCGGTCTAACACGATCGATGGCCTGTGGATCGACGGAGATCATTATTGTCGGAATACCTTTTTCTTCCAAACCGCGGGCGATTATTCCCAATGTTTGATGGCAGAGACGCGAGGCGGGAATTAGAAGAGCTGCCTGAACTTCGTAGCGGGCTAGACGTTCAGCTAGTTTAGGAGCTATATCCTCGGCGACGAGCCGTGCATTCGGGATGTGGCTGCTGATGCTCCACCACGTTTCGTTCAGTTTGCCGATGACGGCATTCGCCTGGTATTCGAGCAGGCGGTCAACAGGAATTTGCGAATTTCTGTCCTTCTGAACAGCGCCGGGATCGTAACCTTTTGCGGCGTATCGAAGATCGGATGCCTCGACCTCAACTGGGATTTCCTTAATAGAGGGATCGCCGTCCTTTGAATCGGTTTGGAATGGATTCGTGCCGTCAATATATGCGCCGGCCGATGAGATCAACGCCAGATTCAACATCGGAAGCGCACGGCGAAGAGGTGTAAAAGGCGTGTTGATATTTTCGATGAACGGATAACCAAAGAGCTTTTCGTCGCCGTTCCAGCGCGCAAAACGATTCGAAAATTCCGGTAATTTTTCAATGATTGCCATAGCTTTTATTTCTTAAATTCTTTTTCAAAGTCGAAAGGGTCGTTTGTTGTCGTCTTAACCGCCGGGCTCGATTTCCTATTCGAGACAATAAAGAACGCAATCAGTGCGGCAGCCATCGCCGCGATCAGTGTCCACTGAGAATATTCGTGCAGGTTATTAAACTGCAGTTTCAGCGGATCGTCGGCCGCGACCTCGTCGACAGGGCGACCCATCTGTGCACGAACCGATAAAAGCATCAGGCCGATCACAAATTGGCCTATCGCACATGCGGCGGCGATCAAAAGCAATAGAATACGCTCGGCCCAGATTGAAATGCGGTTCGCGTCCTTTATTGCGATCAGCGATGTGAGAATCAAAATTATGGCAATCGCTAGTCCCGAGTAATTGAGAACCGAAAGCGTCCGGTTGACAACGGCCCCGGCCATTTCGCGGGCAGGAAGCACTGCAAAGGCACTTTGCGCGACGGCGATAAAGAAACACGCCGCCCCGAGCCACAAACC
>JANMSP010000536.1:0-3913 GCA_031389475.1 Pyrinomonadaceae bacterium | reverse complement strand
CCTCAAGCGGCGCGACGAGATTTCGCAGCCAATCGGCATTCGGCCGGGCGTCCGAATCCATAAAGACAAATACTTTTGATTCGGCGGAAACATGCAGGACAGCTTCCCGCAGATTTTCCACCTTCTGACTCGATCTGCTTGCTTTCTGAGCGATTACAACCTTTGCGTCCTTCGCGGCTTTGCGTGAAACCTCTTTTATTACTTCGACTGACGGATCTTCTGCATCATCTACGACAAAGATTACTTCAAAATCCGGATAATCCTGGCGAAAAAGTATCGACAAATTTTTTTCTAAACCGTCGTCCAATCCGCGGCAGGGCACGATCACGGATGCAAAGGGAGTGAATTGCGACTCAGGTTTGGAAAACTCATCTTTAAAGAAATTGAGATATGCAATTCCTCCGCGAAAAGATCTATAACTCAGAAACACAAGCAAGGTTGCAAGGATGTAAAAAATATAGATCATTCAATGGCCGGGATGTCGAATATCAGTTTTCAGCTATTCGGAAGAGTTCTGGAGAATCCTTAAATACTCGATGGTTTTATTCGTTGCGCCGCGATTTGCTTCCATTGCCTCGAACGCATTCATGCCGAGTTCGCGACGCTTCTTTTCATTGCCGAGCAATTCTGTGAAAATTTCATGCAGCCGTTCGACAATCTTCAACTCCTGTGGCGATTCCGGTACGATAACGATTGCGTTTCTCTCCGCAAATTCCTTTACCGCCGCGTTAAAATTGTGGGTGTAAGGGCCGGTAACAATCGCCTTGCCCGCCGCCGCCGGTTCGAGAATACTTTGGCCGCCGTGCGGGATCAGGCTGCCGCCGACAAAAACAATATCGGCCAGCGGATAGACCGAACGGAGTTCGCCGATGCTGTCGAGCAGAATAATATCGGCGCTTATGTCGGTTTTCGATTCGCTGTCAGAGCGCCGTACGAATGTGTAATCACGCCATTCACATTCACGGGTATCACGAAATTTTTGGATGAGGTCGAAGACGCCTTCGAATCTTTCGGGATGGCGCGGTGCTATCAAAAGGCGGGGCCGAGGGCCGTATAAATCGTTTGCTGTGGATGCAAATGCATTGATGATCCATTTTTCCTCCGGTTCATGAGTGCTTGCGGCAATTATTAACGGGCGTTCGTTTGTAATTCTAAATCGTTCACGCAGTTTCTCAGTCAATTCACCATCAACCGCATTAATCGAATGATCAAACTTCAAGTTTCCGGTTACTTTGACCTTATCCGCCGCAATGCCCAGGGCCGCAATTCGTTCCCCATCCGCAATGCCCTGCATCAGCGCAAGATCGACGTTCGACAAAACCTCGCCGACAAAACTCTTCACATACGAATAGCGTTCAAATGATTTAGCTGAAATACGCCCGTTTACGATCACCGCTTTTGCACCGCTTATTTTCGCTTCATTGAGAAAACGCGGCCATATTTCGGTTTCCATTAGTAGTACAATTTCCGGCTTGAAATTACGAAGCGCACGGCGGACGGTGAATTTCCAGTCGAAAGGGAAGTAGAAAACAGCGTCTGCTTTGCCTTCGAAAATATTTCGAGCGAGTTCCTGTCCGGTTTTTGTGGTGGTGGAAACGATCAGGCAATAATCGGGGAAGTTTGATTTGATCTCATCGACAAGCGGCCTCGCGGCGTTCGTTTCGCCGACCGAAACGCAATGCAGCCAAATTACTTTTCGGGTATCGTGTTTGAATTCCGGATAATTCCCAAGCCTCTGCTTAAATCCCGCCGCGTATTTCTCACGCCGCAAGAGAAAAAGCGGAGACATCAGAGTAAATGCGAGCGTTAATAAAAAGCTGTAAAGCAGATACATAGTTTCTAGAGTTTAAGAATCTTACGGTTGCCAACTCTCTAAACTCTACGAACTCTATAAACTCCGCAACTATTTGACCCTTTCCATATACTTCGATTCTGCGGGATTCACTTTGACTTTTTCGCCGGGAACGATGAACGGCGGAACCTGCAAAGTTACGCCGTTTTCGAGCGTTGCCGGTTTGTTCGAATTCGAAGCGGTTGCGCCTTTCAGCACCGGTTCGCAGGATTCGACTATAAGCTCCATCGAAGCTGGAAGCTGCACGCCGATCGGTGTTCCATCGTAAAATTCGACCTCGATCGTCAGGCCCGCCATCAACCACTGGGCGGCGTCGCCGAGTTCATTCTCGGTCAATGCGACCTGCTCGTAATTTTCCTGGTTCATGAAATGGTGATGCGAACCGTCGGAATAAAGGTATTCCATTTTCACCTGTTCGAGCGTGATGCGGTTGAGCATGTCGTTCGAGCGGAACCGATGCTCGAATGAGTTTCCGGTCAATAAATTCCGTAACCGCGTCTGAACCATCGCCCGCAAATTGCCCGGCGTATGATGATGGAATTCCATCACGCGGACGGGCGTCCCCTCGTGCAGAATCACCATTCCTTTTCTAATTTCGTTTGCTGAAAATGCCATAAGACTATTGAGAAAAAATCCCTGTTCGTAAAAATCCGCATTCGCGAATAGCTATATTAGGTTTTGGATTAGTGTTTTGTCTAGTCAGCGCTCTTGGCAGAAGCCTGACCGTTAGGGAGGGCTTTCTTATGGTTGGCGCTGAAGAAAGCCCTCCCTAACGGTCAGGCTTCCGCCTTTTTGAATGTAAGCGGCGGCGGTTCTTCGCCTTCCTTCGGGTAATCCTTTTTCAGCATCCCGTAAATACCGATGATCTGCTCGATCCATTTTTTAGATTCTGCGTGATTCGGATCGAGTTTGAGAGCACGCCGGTAATCCCCGAGTGCCGATGCGTACTGACGGGCTTCCGTCAAAGCAAAACCGCGTTCGAAATATGCCTCGACTAAGCTTGTTTTCGCGGCTTGATCCGACGGCTTAGCCTTCACCGCTTTTTCGGCGGAAATTACAGCCGCATCGAATTTCGCCGTTTCTATCGGATTACCGCTCTGCGACCATTTCGATGAGCCGTTCGTATTCGGATCAGCCGGTTTTGGAGTCTGGTTCTCTGTCGTATGAACGCTCACCGACTGCAGATTTTCAGCCCGCTGCGGCTCCGATGTCGCGTTCGCCGTATTCTGCACCGGCTGCGAATTTCCCGCACAGCCAGCTAAAAATGCCGCTAAACAAATAATTCCTAATTTCATTTTAAGTAATCATATACACGAGCTAGATTTTTACTACTTTAACATATTGTTTGCGGCAGGCTCATTTAGCAGCAATGTTGATAGTTGATTTGGGCAAAACTCGATGTGTGTAACAGAAGATAAATAGGTTCCCCAATGGCGGTCTTTTGCCGATTTCAGCTGCCTAATACTTTAAAACATTTGATACCTGTCCGCTTTGGGTGCGGACCTGAACCGTCGTCCCGCCAAAGCCGCCAAATTTTCCGGTTGGCAGACTTCCCCGGAGATTATTCTCGTTGATAAATTCAGCGTTAACTTCCGTTCCATTTATAAAAATTTTAGTATTTGCGTCAAAATTTCCGCCTCGCAGTGTAATTTTGTAATTTTTAGTTGTTATTCCGACAAACGGGCGGCTAACAGCTTGCCTGCCGCGTGTGAATCCGAGCGAAACCAACCCGAAAGGCGCCGGAGTGTTCGACATCAGATATTGCCAGACCGGCTTATAAACCGGAACGCCATTCTGGTCACGAATCAATCGGGCATCGGCCGATATGCAGCCGTGAAAAACTCCGCATTCGATATTGCTGGTCAAGGAATGCGTGTTCGCGTATGGCGGCGAAACATTGTCGACATTAACGATTTGTCCGAATTGCGGCATTCCGTAGGCGGGCCAAACACGGGTCGAAAGAATCGTAAAATTTACCTGCTCATCCCGCTGATGCGAAAAACCCCAGAATTTATCAGGCGTCGAAGCATTGGGTGTGGTTTCGGGACGCGCGATCCAGTT
>JANMSP010000532.1:0-3051 GCA_031389475.1 Pyrinomonadaceae bacterium | reverse complement strand
TAGCGACCGGGGTTCTTAGCCGCTAAGCATAATACCCCGGTCGGTACCGCTCTCGGTTCTGACAGGAACCCTTACGGCTTCCGATTTAGTGGGTTTACCAAACAATGACGGATGAATTATCTTCGCCAGTATTTCGGCTCCATCCACAACACGCGGGCCCGGGCGGGAAAAATAGCTGGTCGCATCCAGCGCCCAAACCTCGCTGTTCTTCACAGCGGCCATCTCTTTCCAATTAGCCGGAAAAAGGGTATTTTCCAATTGCCGCACAATATCTATGCTGTAATATCCGCAGGGAATCAGCACCATCACATCGGGATTTGATTCCCGGATCGCATCATAAGTTGTCGCCACCGACCGCTCGCCGGGCTTACCGAGTAGTGGAATTCCACCGGCGATCTCAACCTGCTCGGGAACCCAATGTCCGGGAGCGAACGGCGGCTCGAGCCATTCGAGCATGAAAACACTAGGTTTCTGCTCAATTTTCGCAGTTTTTTGACGAAGGATTTCAAGGCGTGCTTCCAATTTATTTACTACATCGTCCGCTTTTAGAGTAGTTCCGGTAAACTCGCCGACCGTTCTAATATTGTCAAAAATATCCTCGATCGTATTCGGTTCGAGCGACACGACGTGAGCATCCGAGACGTATATTTTCGCGGCTTTTAGTACCGTTTTGTAATTGACCGCGCAAACATCGCAAAGTTCCTGCGTAATTATCAGATCAGGTTTTAGTTCTTCGAGCAGTTTCGTATCAAGGCCGTAGATCGAGCCGTGGCCGTCCAACTGGGTTCGCACCGCGTGGTCGATCTCCTTGCTGGTCATCGTTTCGTGGTTTATCTTGCTCGATGTAAGCGCAGGTTTCCCGGCGATTTGCGGCGGAAAATCACATTCGTGGGTTATGCCGACAATACTATCTTCAAGACCGATTGAACAGAGAATTTCGGTTGCCGAAGGCAAAAGGGAAACGATCTTCATACAAGAGGAATTTACCACATTCGATCTGCCTTATTAAACACCGCTCTTTTTTGGTAAAATGAAATTTACGAGGTGACCAATTATGTCCGATGTCAGATTTAGCGGAACGGTCGATCATTTAGCCGTGAAAACGGTTGATTTGCTTGGCGATGTAGAAGAATACAAACGGTTAGGGTTTACGGTCGAATCGCTTTTCGATGATTGGGCGATGTTGCGTGATCCGAAGGGTTTTGGCATCGCTCTGCTGCCGCCCGAATCGAAACATCCGGCGCATATAGCGATGAAGGTCGATACGCTTGAAGAATTAAGCGAAGCCGCCGCCCGCGAAAACCGCCCGATTAAGCCTCATCGCGACGGAACATCTTCCTTCTATACAAAAGGCGTCGGCGGTAATATTGTGGAATTGATCTATTACCCCGAGAATTTCGGAACCTAGAACTCAAATAAGATTTCGTTTCTTCCGCTCTCTCTTTAGCATCTTATTGCGTGATGGGAAACCTTCGACCACGGAAAAGGAAAGAACAAGACAAACCTCGGCTAACCCTAAAAAATTCTATCGACGCGTGACACTTGGTAATCCGCATAATGCGAGCGGCCATAAGCGATGCCAGTTGAACGGGCCGGTTTGGCGGGAACTAGATCGGCTTTAGCAACCGTTCCGCAAAGGATCCCGTTTTCATCAACAACCAAAAGCCTTGCGGCCCCATTCTCTTCAACCAGTTCCGCGCACTCGGCAACGCTCATTTCGCCGGTCACTCTAATGATCTTCGTATCCATCACATTCGCCGCCGCCATACCTTTCGGATTGCGGTTTTTACCCACGATCTGAAGGCAGATGTCATGCTCAGTAATAATGCCGATCGGTTTTTGATGTGCGTGATTTTCAACCACCGTCGCGAAACCGCCGTCGGACTGCCGCATCATTTCGTACACCTGCTGCAGCGGCATCGATTCCGTGCAAACGGCACCCTTCTCGCTCATTATGTCTTTTAATAACATTTGCCTTCGCCTCCAAATATATTTTTGATACAATCGCACACTAAGATCGTATTATCTGTATGCAGGAATACGGGAATTCTCAAGGTGTGCCTGTCGAGGTGCAAAAAGCATACCGGGAATACTTGAAATTGTTGGGCGCTTTATGAATTTGCCCGCGAATCGGCGCGAATGAAGAAGGAATAGATCGATTAGTTCTTATTCGCGCCGGTTTGCGGGGAACTTCCCGTTTCCTATTTCGCGTCATTTCGCGAAATTTCCCGTAATTTCGCGGGCATAATTCTGAAACTTAAACTGACTCGCGTACGGTTTTAATAAAATCATGAAATGTACTGGGAACTTCTTCATGCGAGAAGATACGCTGGAAATCGCGTCCGGCCTGCTCGGTAAATTACTGGTCGTGCCGACGGAATCGGGCGAGCGTGTGACTGCAATGATCGTCGAAACCGAGGCATATCTCGGCGAGATCGACAAAGCCGCCCACAGTTTCGGCGGCCGCCGCACGAAGCGTAACGAGATAACCTACGCACTCGGCGGCCACGTCTATGTCTTCTTTATTTACGGGATGTATTACCAGCTAAATTTCGTCACTGGTCCGGCCGGACATCCGCATGTCGTACTGATCCGCGCGGTTGAACCGGTCGAAGGCATTGAAGTTATGCGGGAACGTCGCGGCCCGATGCCCGATAAAAATCTGACATCGGGGCCGGGTAAACTTTGTATCGCGATGGGTATAGATAAAAGTTTAAGTGGCGAAAATGTGGCGGATGACCGGATTTGGGTGGAAGACCACAAAAGCTTTGCAACGGATGAAATATCAACGGGAAAACGCATCGGCATTAACTACGCCGAAGAATTCGCGGAAAAACCTTGGCGGTTTTGGGTGAAAGGTAGCATGTTCGTAAGCAAATTGCAGTAACAAGGACTACTAATATCAGAGTATAATGTCGTCTGTCCGAAGTTATCTGAATAAGTAATGTGGCAATCAGCGGCTTTGCCGCTCTATTTGCGGAAAAGCTGTGCTTTTCCGGCCCGCTTCGGAAATATCTTGCGGCTATGCCGCCGTTCAGATCACGCTTGAGG
>JANMSP010000529.1:0-3640 GCA_031389475.1 Pyrinomonadaceae bacterium | reverse complement strand
GACCTTGAGATCGGGATGAGTGTTCCCGGCCTCGTCGACCAAGGTCTTGGCCGCGTATTGTACGTGCCTTATTTTAATTGGCGCGACTGGGACATTTGCCAGCGGATCGAAAATGAAACAGGCCTTAAGATAACGATAGAGAACGACGCGAATGCAACCGCCCTGGCAGAATTATGGTTCGGCCATGAAATGATACGGAAAAGCAGAAACTTCGTTATGATCCTTGTCAGCGAAGGGCTTGGAACGGGAATCGTTTTCGACGGCCAGATCTATCGTGGCGAAAAAGGCTCAGGCGGCGAATTCGGCCATATGACGGTTGGCGGCGAAGCCCCGGTCGATTGCTCTTGGGGAAGAAGGGATTGCTGGGAGGCTCATTCTTCGGAAAAGGCGGCCATTGCACGTTACCGGAATCTGCTCAATGAAAATGATTTGAAGCCGAATGATTTCAACATCACAAATTTGGTGGAACTGGCAATACACGGGGAGGAACACGCTCTTCGCGCATTAAAAGAAACTTCAAAATACCTCGGAATTGGTATCTCTAATCTGATGGTCGGCCTCAGCCCGCAGGTCGTCGTCGTAAGCGGGAATATTACAAAGGCCTGGCATTTGATCGTTGACGATCTGCACCGGATCACCGAGCAAACTGTTCCGCACGGACTTGCTCAAACGGTAATAATGCCGTCTTCATTGGGCGATTCGCCGACGCTGATCGGCGCCCTCGGTTTAGTATTGGCTCGCAAATTTGCTTCGGCAAGTTAGATCATATGAGATATTATTACGAAATTGTTAAATTGCCTTGACATTGATTTAAGGTTATATTAAAACTTTGTTGGTAGTACAAACAAACCACAAGCTAATTTGTAGACGTTTAGTTAAAACGTGGAAACGACCGTTTCTCTACGCTTCGTCTCAAAAGTAAAATTGTATAATAGTAAGTTGGGCTCCCCGTTAGTTACTAAGCGAGAAAAGGAGAATTCGAATGCGCAAAACAGTCTTTTTGACAAAATATTTGTCATTGTTTTTTGTGTTATCAATGTTGGTAACCGGCGGCTTTTATCAGGTGAGTGCACAGTCTCAAGCCCTCAACGGCCAGATCGAAGGCGTCATCACCGACGCAAACGGCGCCGCGCTGCCTAACGTATCGATAACCGCTCGGAATACGCAGACGGGAACCGAACGCACCACCACCACAGATGAAAGCGGCGTTTACCGCTTTCCGCTCCTTCCGCTCGGCAGCTATCAAATGACGGTAGAGGCCGCCAGCTTTAAGCGTCTCGTCCGTGACGGAATTATTCTGACGACGGGACAGAACGCCACAGTCGACATGTCACTCGAAGTCGGCGGAATGGAAGATACAGTAACAATCACTTCCGACGCTCCCATCGCCGACCCCGGCAAAATTGACGTGGGCCGTGTAATGAACGCCCGCGAAGTGCAAAATCTTCCTCTCGTCTCGCGCAATCCTTATAATTACGCCCTCCTTCAAGCGAACGTAACCGGCCGTCCAAATGCAGAATTCGGTGTTCCAAGAATAAACGCTAATGGTTACGCCCGCCGAACCAATTATCAATTGGACGGCAACAACAATACTCAAGCGGATCGCGCCGGAATTCGATTGATGCCGATTTCTGAAACTTTTGTTAGCGAAGTACAACTTGTGACAAACGGATTTTCGGCAGAGTTCGGCAATACGCCGGGACTGATTATGAATGCCATTACTCCGACCGGGACGAATGGCTTTCACGGATCCGCAAGCTACCGGTTTCGACGCACCGGATTTACTTCAAGGCTTTTTAATACGCGTCCAACATCTGTGAAGCCAGAAACCAAGGTAGACAATTTCACCGGTGCTGTTGGCGGCCCAATCATCAAAGACCGATGGCATTTTTACACCGGCTACGAATGGATCAAACGTGATTTAGCTGGCGAACCGCAGCGAACGATTTCAATTAATGCAACCAATAAGGCTGACTTGATTGCGGCCGGAGTGCCTTCCACCGCTTTTCCAACAGCAATTCCGGCTTCGCAAAAGGTAAATTTCTTTATTTTAAGAACCGATGCTCAGCTTAGCGATGACCATCGGTTAACGGGCCGTTACAACTACTTTAAAAATATTTCACCGAATAATATAGCTGGCGGAAATACTACCTTGGAACGAAGTATCGATTTCGACGACATATCTTATTCTGTTGGGCTGCAGCTTGCTTCAGTGTTCACTACAAATCTTTTAAATGAGTTTCGATTTCAGTACGCCAAACGTAACTCCCGAAATTTGGCAAACGATAATTCGGCAACCGGCCCATCAATAGTGATTTCCGGCATCGCTAATTTTGGGGCTCCGGAAAACGCCGATACGATTGCACCGCTCGAAACGATGACCCAGTTTCAGGATAATGTGACCTGGACATCCGGTGATCACTCCGTCAAAATCGGAGCTGGTTTGAACAAAATCGATGATACGCGTAGAAGCGGAATCTTCTCCCGGTATACGTTCAGTTCGATCGCCAACTATGCAGCGGCAAGAAACGGAACCAATCCGCGCGGATATACCCAATACGTCGAGGCTTTCGGCGATCCTGATATTGATTACAAATCGACGTTCTACAATCTTTTTGCGCAGGATGATTGGAAAGTTACGCGACGGCTAAAATTAAACTTCGGATTAAGGTATGACCTCTATGACATACCGAACGCAAATCCGGACGCTCCATTCGAGGCATCACGCAATTTTAAGCTCGATAAAAATAACTTCGCTCCAAGGCTCGGTATCGTTTATGCCCTCCGCGAAGGAAACTTGCCGACGGTGCTTCGTGCAAGCGCCGGTCTGTATTACGACACACCTTACCTTGATATGTACCTGAGGGCATTGCAGAATAGCGGTAGTCCCCGTTTTTTCAACTTCACTTTTGGTCCGGTCGCAACTCCGACAAACCCAGCCGGTCCAGCGTTTCCAAACAATTTTGGTTCACTTCCGCCCGGAGCCGCTTTGCCACGTCAATCTATCGATACGATTTCATCGGATTTTATGGTTATGTACGCAGTGCACAGTAATGTGCAAATCGAACAGGCAATTACAAACGATTTGTCTTTTACCATCGGTTATATTCACTCCAACGGACGACACATTCCTGTTTACCGCAACATAAATTGTTTGCCTACCGGAGCAACCCTTTCAGACGGCAGGCCCATCTATGGGGCCGCTTCCGTCAATATGACTCCAGGCACGAATGCAGGCGTGGTTTCAATTTCAGGCTGCACAACCAGAATTTTCCCGCAGTTTCAGAATATTCTGATGGCTGAATCGGTGGGAAATTCCAACTACGACGCCGGAACTTTCCAGTTATCGAAACGCTTTTCGAAAGGCTATCAATTCAGCGTGAATTATACTTTGTCTCGGTCGGAAGATGACGCACCTGAACAAAATTTGGTCGCCGCGGCTTTTTCGTATCCACTGGCCATCAAACACAAATTGGCGACAGAAACCCGCAATGATCTATCGGAAACGGAATAAGGGGCCTGTGATGCCTTTGATTCTCTGCTGGATTGTGGCTGGGAGCTTGAGAATGAATTTTTTCCGAAATGGCCCGAAATCTTGTCCGAGTACGAAAGCTGCCGTCAACTTCGAAAAATTATAGAA
>JANMSP010000470.1:0-6651 GCA_031389475.1 Pyrinomonadaceae bacterium | reverse complement strand
AGCCCGTGCCCGCCGTCGGCACACGGAAGACCAGTCAAAGGGACGTATTTCGACCTACGAACAAACTCTCGCCGAGATCAACGAACGCGATGAGCGCGATGTCTCGCGGGAAGATTCGCCGCTGACGATCTCCGAAAACGCCGTTGTGATCGATACCAGCGAGCTCGATCTATCCGAGGTTTTCGAGCAGATGATCGCTAAGATCAGCGATCTGAAATCGGCGCCGGTTTAATATTTGACTTCAATTTTCATAATCGTTAACATTAAAAATTGCTTTTTGATATGCTCCCGTAGCTCAGCTGGATAGAGCAACAGCCTTCTAAGCTGTGGGTCGCACGTTCAAGTCGTGCCGGGGGTACTTCTTCGATTTTGGATTTTAGATTTGCGATTTTCGATTGAAAAGAGGTTTCCTCAAATCGAAAATCGAAAATCGCAAATAACAAAAGTACCCCCGGCACGGCTCGAACGTGCGACCTACGGCTTAGAAGGCCGTCGCTCTATCCAACTGAGCTACGGGAGCATAACAAAAACCAATTTCCAATCTTAGCGATTCTGAAAATCGAAGTCAAACATTAAACCAACGCGGCTTTTACCTCGCCGATCTTCGCGATCATTTGGTCGAATACTTCCGACAGGTCTAGTTCGCTGGTATCGATGACGACGGCGTCTTCGGAGATGGTCAGCGGCGAATCTTCGCGGGAAACGTCACGTTCGTCGCGTTCGTTGATTTCGGCGAGGGTTTGCTCAAAAGTGCTGATGCGGCCCTTCGCGGAATCTTCAGTGAAACGGCGCTTGGCACGGGCTTCGGGTTTGGCGGTGAGGAAAAATTTGATGTCGGCATTCGGGAAAACCACGCTGCCGATATCGCGGCCTTCGAGAACGCAGCCTTTTTTGTCCTTTTCGCCAATTGCGCGTTGATGATCGACCATTATCCGCCGGACCTCGGAGATCGTCGAAACAACGGAAGCGGCCTGTGCGGCTTCGAGCGTTCGGATTTCGGCGGAAACATCAGTGCCGTCTAAAAACACCATCAATTCTTCCGGTTCTCCGATCAATTCGATCCTTGCATTTTCGGCGATCTTGGCGATCTTTGCTTTTTCGTTGAAATCGATACCATTTTGCAAAACAGCCAGAGCGACGGCACGGTACATCGCACCGGTGTCGAGGTAAAGCAGTTTCAATCTTTTGGCGAGCATTTTCCCGAGGGTGGATTTTCCGGCACCGGACGGCCCGTCGATAGCAATAATCATTTGATATATTCTACCGAAATCCTCAAAATTGTCAGCCCGCTGGATAAGAATCTTGAAGCCGGGAGCGTGGGCGCCTTCGCCCGCAGGAGCGTTGCGCCGGGAACGCAGGCGCCCTCGCCTGCATGAGCGTTGCTTCGACGCGAACAAGTCTTTGCGACTAACGCCTATCGCTTGGCGGACGGGGCGTCCGCGTTCCACTGAAAACTTTGACCGCACGGTCTGGATAATCAGTGATGATCCCGTCGATCGCAAACTTTTTCATTTTCTCGAGATCGGCGATCTCGTTGACTGTCCAGGGAATAACTTTGAGGCCTTTCTGCTTGCAGTAATCGATGGTTGCCTGATCGACCAATGAGAAATGCGGGCTGTAGGTGTCGGGTTGGAAACCGAGCTTTTCGAGGCTTTTTTCGATGCCGTCCTTACTGCCGACCAAGAGAGCCAGCGGCAGTTTCACCGGCATTTTCGCGAGTTCTTGCAGCGGACGGACATCGAAAGACTGGACGATGACGAATTTCTCCATTTTATGTTTGAGAATCTCATCGTAAACCATCTTCGCGAAGACAGGCGGTGTCGGTGAATATGAATTATCGCCTTCGGGATTAGATTTTATTTCGATGTTGAAGCGCGAAGGTTTCAGCTTGTTCTTTTTTTCATACTTCCTGATCGCGAGAAAGACTTCACTTAGCAGCGGTTTGTGAACCTTAATTTTCTGCTGCTGCGGGAAAGCCTTGTTGCCGATGCTTCCGACGTCGTACTTTTTGACCTCGGAATAATTCATTTTGTAGATGTTATGTCCCTTTTGCTTGTCGGCGGTGATCGGCTGTCCGTTCGGATCGAGCGAGATAATCGACGAAAAATATGGTTCATGGGAGACCACCAATTTATTGTCTTTACTAACTACAAGATCGAGTTCAAGAGTGTCCGCACCCTGTTCCAGGGCTTTGATAAATGACGGTACAGTATTTTCGGGAACGTAGCCGCGTGCACCGCGATGGCCTTCGATGCTGAAGGTCATCGCAACCTGCGAAAAAATATTAGTGACCGATAAGATGAGGATAAATAATGCTATTTTTTTCATGTTAAATACGTAGATTCGAATAAAGCCGGGACAATCCAGTGTCTAATGCCGGAGTTTGCATTTGAGGTTAAGAATATCCTTCAGGAATATTAAATTATGGGAGACAAGATGTGAACAACTCAAAAGGGCGGCGGTGTAAAAAGAGGAAAAGAATGATCTAGGCGTCTCTCTGTTTTCAACGATCACCGGTTAATATTTGTTCTAGCATCCGCAATGTTTCTGTAATATTGTCACTCGAAACATCGCAGTGTGTTACCATTCGGATCGCTTTCCCGAATCCGATGGCCAATATTCCGGATTCCTTAAGGGACGAGCATATTTCGTTTGAATCTTTTCCGGTGCCGGAGATGTCGAAAATAACGATATTCGTCGCGACTTTTTCGAGATCAATGGTAATGCCCGGGATATTTGCCAGACCTTCGGCTAGTTTTCGGGCGTTCTCGTGATCTACTTGTAGTCGTTTGGGGGATTCCTCGAGGGCGATCAACCCGGCGGCGGCGAGGATGCCGACCTGCCTCATTCCGCCGCCGAGCCGTTTCCGCCAGCTTCGGGCTTCGAGAATGAAATCCTTTGATCCAAGCAGCATCGATCCGGCCGGCGCTCCCAAGCCTTTCGACAAACAAAATTGTACCGAGTCACAATATTTTGTCAGGTCGGCGACCGATTGATTCAGAGCAGCTGCTGCATTAAAAATTCTCGCTCCGTCCATGTGAATGGGAAGTCCGAGTGAATGGGCCTTTTGACAAATTTCCGCACAATGTCCGGCATTCATCACGCTGCCGCCCGCGAAATTGTGCGTGTTTTCGAGGCAGATCAAGCCGGTCGGCGATGAATAATAAGGCTGATCGATATGCAAAGCCGATGCTATCTCATCCCACGTCAGCATTCCCGAACCGTCGCCACTTTTTACCGGACGGATCGTCACGCCGGAAACGGCTGCAGGGGCGCCCATTTCGTAATTAAAGATATGCCCGCGTTCTTCGATAACCACTTCCTGGCCGGGTTTTGTGTGAAGTTTGACGGCGATCTGGTTGCCCATCGAACCGGTCGGGACAAATAGTGCGGCCTCTTTGCCGAATATCTCCGCGGCGCGTTCCTGCAAACGGTTGACGGTCGGATCTTCGCCGTAAACATCGTCACCGACCTCGGCCGCGGCCATCGCGGAGCGCATTTGGGCTGTTGGTTTTGTTACGGTGTCGCTTCGTAGATCGATCATCTATTTAAGAGGACTGAGCTTAAAGCTCTCGGTGTCCCAATCTGCCCTCTTCGCACCGGCCTGATAGGCACTTTCGAGAAATTCTAAAATTACTTCTCGCGGATTTTCGGCGTTTCGCACGTTGTCATACATCAATACCGCCATTGCACCCTTGTCGGTGTTCCAGGCAGCAGCTTCCGGTTTTAGCGGTTCATCGGTTAACCCGGCGGGTTCGGGTGCAGTGTACGAATAGAATGCCGGTGCGGGGACATTGTCGTCGCCGGGCCAGAAGCCGAAGCTGATGACTTCCTGAGAATAGGCCTCGCGTTCGACTGTTCCGGCGTCTTCGCGGACCTTTCCGGGCCGGCCGGAAAAGCGCGTCAACGCCAGGTCGAAGCTGTGCCAGAACAGATGGACGGGCGTACTTTTGCCGATGAAGCGGCCGCGAAATTCTTCGAAGATATCGTTGACGGTGATAAGAACTCGGTGAAATTTCCCGATATATTCCTTATCGTAAGAGTGAAAGTCGGTTTCTTCGGCAAATGGAGTTTTCGATGGTGCCTCGTAGGGAACAGCCCAAATCTTCGGCGTGATTCCTAAGGCGCCAAGATTCTCGAAAACATTTTTGTAAAAGTCGGCGACGGTTAATCCGTCTGCCAATGCGAATCCACGTTTTTCGCCGGTGCTGGCTGCAATCTCCAATTTGTGATCGATACAATCAAAGACGATCTCGAAATTTCCCTGTGCAAACGGTATCGGACGCGTGGTCAGCCCGCGTGGTGAAACATAAAGCGGAACGTGCCACCAGTGATTGATGCGCGGATGCATTGCGAGCCTGATCTTGCCGATGATCTGGGCATAAAGATGGAGAGTATTTTTGGTCGCCTTCCAGTTTTCGAGTGGAAGTTCGGGAAATGCATCTTGATCGGTTGGTAGAATCATAATAGTGAGAAGAGCCCGGTCGCTATCGCTCGCGGTACTGACATAACAAAGAAATCAGTCCCTCGCTCAGTGTTGACTCCGGGCCAACCACTTTGCGGCGTTTTCGACGTAGGTTTTTATATCATCGAGAGCGGATGGATTATCTTTATAGCCGATGCCCGGAGCTTCCTCTACGAAATCGGGACAGCCCGTATTCGTATCCCAATTGTAATCGACCAGATGGTGAAAACTCGATTCGGCGATTGCCCGGCCCAGGTTGTTTCCATGCATATCGACGGAGTTTTCAAAAGCCACGATCAGATTAAATGGACGATTGCTTACCTTGCTCGTGCCGACAGCGACGACGCTGGCGGATTCATCATTTTCGGGCGTTCCGACGCCGCCTTCGTGCGGATGGGCAGGGAAATATTCCACCGTGCCGCCGTCACGACGCAAAAACAATTCGTGTGAAGCGACTTCGATCTTTTGATAATCGCCGTTGGCGCCGGAATGGTAATTCGGAAAGTCGATGTTCGTCGTGATGTGGTCGTCTCGGCGGTGTCGGGATGTGTCGGGATCAGGATTTTTCGAATGAAAATAATGGGCCGCCCCGACGCCGCCGATCGTGCACAGCGAACTTCCGAGATCGAAATGATCGCGGGTCGCGAGTATGCCGCCGCCCCGCTGGCGAAATCTGGTGATAGCTTCACAGTCAGCAGTGGTAAGGCCGTCGCCCATATCGACCGCGAAGAGCCATAATGCGTCGAAATCCGTAACATGCAAAAGGCTCAAAACCTTATCGTTCCCGTCCGCATCGGCCTCGCGGTTTCTCGAAATTACATTATAAAGAGCGCTGCCCGCATCGTCCGTCAACGAACTCAAATGATCGGCAAGCAACGAAAAACGGCCGATGTGCCAGTCATTTTCGATATACGGAATGGTTGTTTGAAGCAGGATATTTTTCATCATGACCAGTTATACGTTTTCGGGAAGCGTTTCGAAAAACATATCGTCGGCATAGCAGTAGCCCCATTGTTCACCAGGTTCGAACGATTTGATCACCGGGTGCTGCGATGTTTGGAAATGCTTGGTCGCGTGCTTGTTCGGCGAATTGTCGCAACAGCCGACATGACCGCAATTTTCGCAAAGCCGTAAGTGAACCCATGAACCTCCGATCTTTAAACAATCCTCGCAGCCGTCGGCACTCGGTTTTACCGGTACGATCTCCGCCACATGTTCGCAGTAATCCATAGAGTTTTACCTTCGCATTTTGCTTTAATTAAAACTCTACTAGGTTTATTTCTCAAACTCAAATTGATGCGGGAATCGGCTTTTGCAATCTCAAAATCATTGACTTTTACATATGCAACTTGTAGATTTATCGCACCAAATCAAACAAAGTCAAGGTAAATGAATCTAAGTTGCGAATTATGATTTCCAAAGATACGCTGGACTTTCTAAAAGATCTTGACAAAAACAACGACCGCGATTGGTTTCTGGCCAACAAGGGTAAATTTGAAACTGCAAAAGCGGATTTTACGGATTTTGTCGCGTTCATGATCGGTAGGATTTCTGAATTCGACTCAAGTGCCGCGAGCGTATTGCCGCAGGATTGCGTATTTCGGATCTACCGCGATGTCAGGTTTTCGAAAAATAAAAATCCGTATAAGGATCATTTCGGCGCTTACATCAGCCCGGGCGGAAGAAAGTCGGCGGCTCCGGGCTATTATTTTCATTTGCAGCCGGGGAAGAGTTTTATCGCGGGCGGCAAATATCAACCAGATTCGGGTGAGCTGTTGAAAATCAGAAATTCTATCGCGAATAATACGGACGAGTTTTTAAGTGTTCTTAATCAGAAAACCTTTAAAAAATCATTTGGCGATATGGACGGAGAAAAATTAAAGACGACTCCCAAAGGGTTTCCAGCGGATCACAAGGCAATCGAATACCTGCGGCTGAAGCATTTTGTAGTTTCGCGCGAGTTTTTTGATGATGAATTGGTGACGGCTAAGGAATTTTCCGCTGCTCTCGTCAAGAATCTGAAAGAAGCGTATCCGTTGATAAAATTTCTGCGAAAAGCACTTCACTAGTAGTCAGGTAAATTTAAGTGGCAAAGCATGTCAGAACCGGGAGCGGTAGCGACTGGGTTTTTGGAAAGTTAAGAACTAAAAACTAAAAGTTAAAAATGCAACTGATCGTCACTTTTA
>JANMSP010000459.1:0-3615 GCA_031389475.1 Pyrinomonadaceae bacterium | reverse complement strand
CACTGGTTTTCTAGGCACACATATTGTTCGCCAATTTTTGGCGGCAGGCGAGAAGAATCTGCGTGTAATGGCGTCGAGCGTGCCGGAATGGATGAAGGACGCTGGAGTGAAGGCTGTCGAAGGTTCGGTGACTAATCCGGATCATGTGGCGAAGGCGGTGAAAAACTGCTCGGCAATATTCCATCTTGCGGGAAAGGTTTCGCGTGATAACGAAGATGCGGCCGCGATGAATAAGATTCATGTCGAAGGCACGCGGCTTTTGTGCGAAGCCGCAAAAGAGGCTGATGTTAAAACTATTGTTCTTGCGTCATCGAGCGGCACGATTGCCGTCAGCGAAGACGAACAGGTCGTTGATGAAACGTTTCCGCAGCCGGTCGAGGTGTTTTCGCGTTGGGCCTATTATGCTTCGAAATATTATCAGGAACGGACGGCCCTCGCGAGTTTTGACGGAGACGGTTTGAAACTGGTAATCATGAATCCCTCGCTATTGCTCGGTGATGGTGACGAAAGGTTGAGTTCGACCAAACCTGTTCTAGATTTTCTCGCACGTAAGATTCCATATTCACCGAGCGGCGGATTGAATTTTGTCGACGTCCGCGACACGGCTGCGGCTTTCATCAATGCTCTCGAAAAAGGGGTGCATCAGGAAAAATATTTGCTCGGTGCAGCGAATATGACATTCCCGGATTTTTTCGGACGGCTGGAAAGACTGTCCGGCGTGTCGGCCCCGATGCTAAAAATGCCGAAAAAAATGGCGATGGCAGGTTCGGGATTGATCGATTCGGTCTTCAAACACTTCGGCAAAGTGTCGCCAGTCGCTCCGAATGAGGTCGAGCAGGCGGAATATTTTTGGTATTTCGATTCGGCGAAGGCTGAAGAAGAACTTGGCTTTGAGCCGCGCGATCCACAGGAAACTTTGCAGGACACTATCAGTTACCTAAGAAAGAATTTTCTCGGCGAGGGTGTTTTTGAATGACTGGAACGCAGGCACCTTTGCCTGCACGTGGAGTCCGCGAACGCGTTACATTGCCGCCAGCGCGTTAGTAGTTAAAAGGTTGTTCGCGTCGAAGCAACGCTCATGCAGGCAAGGGTGTCTGCGTTTCGAAAGAATTTTTATAATTCAGGCTTATATTCTTCCTGATTTCCTGAAATTTTATACGTAAAAAACAGGACTAACCCGACACCTATCGCGATTATAATTGCGAGGCCTTCCTTTTTGTAATCCACGTTAGATAAGAGCCAAACTATTAGCCCCAACGAGACAACCGCCGCCGCGATTCCGAATGGTGCCGAGAATTGAGCATCCGGCACATCTTTTCGTCTGCGGAAGACGGGGAGTGCGAGGCATGTGGTCGCGTAAACCAACAGTCGGGTGATGGTTGCAATGGTAACGGCCGTAAAAAACGATGACTGGATCGTTAGGATCAAGATGACGACCGAAGTCAGAATAATCGAGTAAACAGGCGTTTTTGTCTTTGCGTGCGTGAGGGCGAATATTTGCGGCAGTTCACGCTGCTCGGCCATCGCGTATGGAATTCTTGAAGAGGCCAAAAATCCTCCATTTAAATTGCCCAATATCGAGATCAATGCACCGACCGCTATAAACATTCCGCCGAATCCGCCCATAAACTTGGCGGCGGCATCGGCGAGCGGCCGTTCGGATGTGGCAATTTCGGGCAAGGTTCCGATAGCTACGATCTGGATTATCAGAAAGAGGATCGCGCAGAATCCTAGTGCCGTGAATAGACCAAATGGAATACTCTTTTGTGGGTCTTTCGATTCGCCGGCGGTAATCACCGCTGCCTCGAAGCCGACGTAGGCGTAGATTAATAAAAGAACTGCCTCAGCGAATTTAGAGTATGTCGGAGTTTCCGAAAATTTAAAATTCTCGGGCTGTATAAAAAACATCCCGACCGCCGCAAAAACGAGCAGCGGCACGATCTTTCCAACAGTGAAAATATTCGTCATTATCGCCGATTCGCGTACGCCGAGAATATTTACGGCCGTTACTAAAATAACGACGGATGTTATTAGTGCGATTCTCAGGTAGCCTTCGTTCGCTCCGGCAATGAAAAACCCAATATAGATGAGCAGCGCGTTGCAATTGGCGGCAAAAGTCGCGACACGGACGACCCAATACAGCCAGCCGACCTCAAAACCGACGATTGAGCCGAAAGCTTCCTTAGCGTAAAGATACATTCCGCCGGTGGATTGAAAACGGCTGGAAACCTCGGCGAAACAAAAAACTATAAATGCGACGATCACGGCGCAGAGGACAAATGCAAACAGGCTATAGCTGCCGATCAACCCGGTAACCTTTGCGGGCAGGATAAAAATGCCGGTGCCGATGATCGTGTTTATCGCAATCGCGGTTAGATCCCAGCGGCCGAGGCCTCGGACGAGTTTTGAATCATTCATGTTTTGCAAATTTCAAATTTCAGATTCCAATTGAAAGAGTAATTATTTGGATTGTGTAATCTGCGATGTGGAATTTTATAATGCTTTTCGTTTATACTCCGAATATCAACTTCCGTAAAGAACAACCGAGGAAAAATTTAATGGTCAGATTATTAAGAATGTTTCTGGTACTCACTCTCATCGGTTTCACGTCTTTTGCCGGCTATGCGCAGAAAATAGATAAAAAGACGGACATCTTGGTGGAAGCGAATTACCAATCGCCGGTCTTTAACTATTCCGCGGTACTTCAATCGGTTTTAATTGATTCGGTCAATGAGATGCTGGCGAAGCATCAATCCGACGGTTTTAAGCCGGCGGATATTTCGGCAACGCTGATCGACCTTCGCGATCCTAAAAATTTGCAGATGGTGAATCTCGCCGGTGAAGAACGCATCTACCCGGCGAGTGTCGTGAAGATGTTTTACATGGCGGCGCTTCACCGGCAATTGCAGGACGGAAAGGTTAAGATGACGCCGGAGCTCGAGCGCGGTTTGAAGGACATGATAGTCGATTCGTCGAACGAAGCGACGCAGTATATTCTCGATGTTCTGACCGGAACTTCTAGCGGTGCAGAATTGCCGCAGGCCGAATTCGACGAATGGCAGTTCAAGCGAAACCGCGTGAACCGTTATTTCACCTCGATGGATTATCAGAATATCAATATAAACCAAAAGACTTTTTGTGAGGACGCTTACGGCATCGAGCAGCAATCGCGCGGCTATAAAGGCAATAACCGCAATATGCTGACGACCAACGCGACTGCCCGGTTGCTGGCGGAGATCGTCTCCGGCAAATTTGTGACGCCCGAAAGAGGCGCGATGATGATGGATCTGATGAAACGCGATCCATTTTCCGAAACGAAGGACCCGGAAGATCAGGCACATGGATTTATTGGAAAGGCTTTGATCGATAAGAAATTGGTCGGGGCAAAACTCTGGTCAAAAGCGGGATGGACCAGTAAAACGCGGCATGACGCGGCGTACGTTGAAACGCCAAATGGATTGAAGTTCGTGCTCGTGATATTTACTGAAAATAACGCCACGAAACGCGAGCCGATTCCGATGATCGCGGGGAAAATTATTGACCGATTGTCAGTTAAATAACTTTTGAATACACGGGCGGAAACGCGACGGTTACGGAGCGTGCCACGGTTTGGGG
>JANMSP010000451.1:0-2445 GCA_031389475.1 Pyrinomonadaceae bacterium | reverse complement strand
CCGCGTTCCTGTATATGAAAAAGCACATAGTCTGCATTGCGAGCGAGCACAAGGGCAACGAATTTCTGGACGAGTGCCAGAATGCGGGCTGGACTGTGACGCTCGTGACACGGAAGAAACTGCTCGACGAGCCGTGGGCGTGGACGGCTCTTAATGAAGCCAGAACAGTGCCGAATGATGCGAAAGTGGAAGATTATGTTCGTGCCGTGACAAATATCGCGGGAACTAAAGCGGTTGACCGCGTCGTAGGCCTGGATGAATTCGATGTCCTCACCGCCGCCAAAGCACGGGAACATTTGCAGCTTGGGGGAATGACGAGTTCGCACGCACTCCGATTCCGCGACAAATTGGCGATGCGTAATATTGCGTTCGAGGCCGGAATTCCTTGCCCCGAGTACACAGCGGCATTTAACAGCGGCGACATCAATGAATATCTGGACAAGGTGCCCGGCCCTTGGGTCGTAAAGCCGAGAAACGAGGTGTCAGCATTCGGCATCCGAAAATGCGAAACGAAAGGTGAGGTTTGGAAAGCACTTGAAGACTTCGACGCACGTCACACCTGGCGCGATCATCCGTCGCAATTTCTGATCGAGCAATTTATCGCGGGAAAAGTCTTTCATGTCGATTCGGTAGTTTCCGGCGGCAAGGTTTTGGCCTGCGGCGTCAGTCAATACGGAACGCCGCCGTTCAGCGTGGCGCATTATGGAGGAGTTTTTACTTCTTCGATCGTTCCTTATCGTTCAACAGAGCGGGAGAAATTGGAAAAGATGAATGAGCAGCTTCTCTCGGCTTTCCATTACGATCAAGGAGTTTCGCATGCCGAATTCCTGCAATCCGAGGCAGACGGCAAATTTTATCTTCTCGAAGTCGCCTGCCGGGTCGGCGGCGCCTATATTTCCAACGTTCTGGAACATGCCTGCAATTTTAATCTCTGGCGCGAGTGGGCAAAGATCGAGACCGCGACAAAGGAGAATCCATACAAACTGCCTAAACTCCGCAAGGATTTTGCCGGCGTCGCTCTCGCCTTGGCAAATCAGGAAACACCTGATACCACGCACTACATAGATGAAGAAATCATCTATCGGACAAGCAAGCCAAAACACATCGGACTAATATTTTATTCGAAAAAACAAAACCGTCTGGAAGAACTGCTATCAGTTTATAGCGAACGGATCACGACGGATTTCCTCGCGACTGCCCCGGCGAAAGAACGGTATGATGATTGAATTTAGCGAGATTTTTTGGGAAACTTAATTGATGAACCGCGTAATTACGATTTCACCTGAAATTCAAAGTGGAGAACCCGTTTTTTCCGGAACTCGAGTTCCGATAAAAAATCTCTTCGATTATCTAAAAGGGGGCGATTCCATTGACGAGTTCCAGGCGGATTTTCCGTCGGTAAGCAAAGATCAAATCATTGAGTTGCTGAGTTTAGCCGAACATACATTCACTTTTTCTGAAACCGAGGTTTATGAAGAAAGTCTTGCTTGATGAAAATCTCCCCAAGCAGCTAGCGGGACATTTCTCTCCCGAATTCGGAGTTACATCAGTTCCCGATCTTGGATGGCAATCAAAGAAGAACGGTGAACTTCTAGAATCGATGAACAGCTTGGGAATCCAATATCTTCTCACCGCAGATCGTAATTTAAGTTTTCAGAAAAATCTCAAAAAGTATTCAGTGATTGTTATTGTATTAAGGTCGCACGACATTCGGTTGAAAAATCTTCGCCCGCATATCGCGGTCATCGAAAAACAAATAAAATCGGCGGATGATTCTGTAAGGGTTATAGAAATTGATCTCCGTATGTAGCGATAGATTAGGTTCTGGCGACATTTGTTGTTTTGCGGCGAGATCTAAATTCCGGTTCGCTTTTCCACTTCCTGATCGTCTCATTGCCGGCAGAATGGTTAGGACTGAAGGCGGCAGTCATCGCGGCCATTATCGGCGATGTTATGTTTTTTACGTTTCGCTTCTCGCAAGTATGTTAATAGGCGACGTCGCGGCCGAATAAAATCGTTGAATTATTCTTGTTCTCGACACGTATTTTTCGTTTTATTGCGGATAATTTATGACGGTACTGTAAATCAAGGGCGATCTCGCAGTAAAAATGCGGCGAGTACAAAATAGCCTGAAATCCGGAATGACAACCAAATCAAATCAACTTTTTACCGGCGGCCTCGTCCGCCTTTTATTTTGCCGGCCGGTTAGCGTATCCTTAGTATTTTTATGGCCGTTCATCAACCCTCCAGTACAAATTCACCAGAAATTCTCGACCACGACCTGCACAAATATTTCCCGGAATTACTAAAATTCGAATCAACGCCGGAAATGGAAGCGTCGGCCATTTATAACGATATAAAACCGGAGGTTGAGCGGATTTTAAATGCGGTAGTGCGTGAAGATTTGTCAGAACCGGGAGCGGTAGCGACTGGGGTTTTGCTTGC
>JANMSP010000449.1:0-5480 GCA_031389475.1 Pyrinomonadaceae bacterium | reverse complement strand
TCGTCCCGTGACGGTTCTGGCTAGCCTGAGCGCGCCCTGTACCGCCTCGGAACCCGTATTGCAGAATGTCGCCCGGTCATTGCCGGTGAGTTCGCAAACAAGGCTCGCTACCTCGCCCGCCAGATGGCTCATTGGGCCGATCTCATACCCGTTTCGGAGCTGTTCCTCGACCGCCTCGGTAACAAAAGCTGGAGTATGGCCGAACAGAGTCACGCCAAACCCATTGAGAATGTCGATGTATTCGTTACCATCAATGTCCCATAGCCTCGATCCCGAGGATTTACCGACAACGAGCGGATAAATGATCTCTTTCCACTGTGAACGGAAACCCGAGGCGGCTCTTGGATCGGCGAAAACCGACCGGTATTTCTGAGTCAGCTTCTTTGATTCGCGAGTGCGGGCCGTGTACCTGGCAACGATCTCATCAAGCGACTGCTGCTGACGCTCGGTAAATTTGCCGCCTTTTCCTTTCTCCAGTGGCCGAAATGGAGTGTAAGGCTTTTCCAGTTTCGTCGTGTCGGAAGTAGCCGCAGGCTCGGGGGCTTTTATCAAGAGCTTATTCGAAGCCGTCTCGGCACTCGTTGCGATCATGCCAGCGGCGGCTACATTATTATTTATATCTGCTTCCCGCACATCGCCACGAAGCGCGGCCAGCTGCTGCATTGCAAGCTGAGACATCGCATCGAGCTGCTGCTGAATCACCCGCTCGACCGATGTCTGGGACGCGGAGCCGCCGTTGCTCGTTACAGCCACTTCTGCGGTGCGAACGGCAATTGCCGCCGACTCGGCCGCGACCGGAACGGAAGGCGTCGCGGCGATAGCCGGAGCCTTCGCTAATGGATGATCGTTCGGTGAATTGGCGTCCACATACTCAGCCAGCGTCTCCAGCGTGCAAAGGTCGTCCAGCATTTGCCGAAAGGCTACCTTTACTCCAAACTTAGTTCCGAGGGCCTGGCTGACCTGTGTCAAAAACAGCGAATCGAATCCCAATTCGAGAAACGTTGCAGTCTCGTCTAGATCGGCCGTTTCAATCCCGGATAGATCTTCGAACAGCTTCGATAACGAATTGGTGACATCGCGTCGCCGGTTATTGGCTTCATTTGCGGGTGCGATCGAATTCATTTCAACCTCTTTGATAAATTCAGTTTGTGATTCGGATAAAACCGGTTTTGGAAGTTGACCATCGCTGCGGTCACCGTTCCAGGACATATCGGACGATGGTTCAACCCAATACTTTTTTCGTTCGAACGGATAGGTCGGGAGGCTAACACGAACTCGCCGCTCGTGCTCGTAGTATTTTTCCCAGTCGATATTGACACCATTGATCCAAAGCTGGCCCAGCGTCTCGATCAGGCTTTGCTGGTCAGTCGAGGGATCTGCGTCGTCACCGAGAGTGGATAACGATTCGTGGCCGGATTTCTTGCAAATCTGACGCACCAGCCTGCCAAGCGTGCGGCCCGCACCGACCTCGACAAAAATCGCACCCGGTTCCTTGCTCAGTTCTTCAATTCCCGCGGCGAACAACACCGGCTCGCGGAAGTGCCGAGCCCAGTAATCCGGATTCTTTACTTCACTTTCGGTGATCCAGCGGCCGGTCAGCGTCGAGACATAGGGTATTTGAGGAGCATTAAAGCTAACGCCCCGCAGCAGATCGACGAATGGCGGCAGGATCGGTTCGATCATCGCCGAATGAAATGCGTGTGATGTCTGGAGCAGCTTCGAGGCCGTTCCGTTCTGTTCAAGCTCAAGCTGCACTTCGGCAATCCGTTCTTTCGGGCCGGACAGAACACACAGGTTCGGAGCATTAACAGACGCAACAGACAGATCATCGCCGAGATATTTTTCGAGTTCTTCTTTAGGAAGTCTTACCGCCAGCATCGATCCGCCCGGCATCTCTTCGGAAAGTTTCCCGCGTTCGGCGAGAATGGTTAGTGAATCTTCAAGCGAAAGCACGCCGGAAAGGCAGGCCGCGGCGTATTCACCGACACTGTGTCCGATCATTGCGTCGGGCCTCACGCCCCAACGCTCCCACTGTTTTGCCAGAGCGTATTCGATGACGAAGATCGCCGGTTGGGTAATGGATGTCCGGTTAAGCCGGTCGCGGGCATGCGACAGCTTCTCAGCATCCGGAAAAAGAATGTCGCGAATATCCAGGCCTAGCTTCGTCCGTAGAATTTCAGCGCAAAGATCTACATCGGCCCGGAAATCTGGCTCGGTGTCGTAAATGCCCCGGGCCATATTTACCTGTTGCGTGCCCTGGCCGGGAAAGACAAAGTAGATCTTCGGCCGGTTGGTTGCCTGTTTCGCCTTCTTCAGACGTTTAGGGTCGCGGGCGGTCAATGCCGCTGCTAAATCATTCGTATCCGAGCCGGCGATCATCGCTCTATGCTCGAATTCGCGGCGGCCGACCTTCAATGTGTAGGCCACATCTTCAAGCCTTACCTCAGGGTTCGATTTCAGAAAATCGGCTAAATGATCGATGGCTTTATCCAATGCTGTTTCAGTTTTTGCCGATAGCACAAGCAATTGCCGGGGTCGCGATTCAGTAGTATTTATTTCCGGAGCTTCTTCCAGGACCACGTGGGCGTTCGTTCCGCCGACGCCGAAAGAACTGACGCCTGCCCGTCGGGGCTGCTCGTTTCTCTTCCATTCGATCGGCTTATCGACGATGAAGAACGGGCTGTTCTCCAGATCGAGTTCAGGATTTGCCGTCTCGAAATTGATGGTCGGAGGAATAAGCTCGTTGTCGAATGCAAGTGCGGTTTTTATCAATCCGGTAACTCCGCTTGCGACTTCCAGATGTCCGATATTCGTTTTGACCGAGCCGAGGCCGCAAAAGCCCTTTTTGTCCGTCGCCGTCCGAAAAGCTTTTGTAAGGGCCGCGACTTCGATCGGGTCGCCCATCGGCGTTCCGGTTCCATGGGTTTCTATATAGGTTATGGTTTCAGGGTTGATACCGGCGATCGCCTGGGCCGTGGCTATCACATCAGCCTGCCGATCGACGCTCGGTGCGGTGTAGCCGACCTTTTGCGAACCGTCGTTATTGATTGCGCTGCCCTTGATCACTGCATAAATATGATCTCCTTCCGCTATCGCCTCATCGAGTCTTTTGAGCAAAACCGTGCCCGCTCCGCTGCCGAATATCGTTCCCGATGCGTTTGCGTCGAACGTACGGCAGCGTCCATCGGCGGAAACCATTCCGCCTTCCTGATAGAGGTAGCCGCGTTTCTGTGGGAACGTGATCGATACTCCGCCAGCCAGGGCCATATCACACTCGTACATAAGCAGTGACTGGCAAGCTTTAACGACGGCGACCAGCGAGGTCGAACAGGCCGATTGCACCGTAATGCTCGGTCCCTGCAAATTCAGCTTGTACGAAACGCGGGTCGCCAAATAGTCCTTATCATTTCCCAGAACAACGCTGTAACCGCCGACCTGATATTGCCCAACCAACTCCTCGACAAAATCGCGGTTCGTGCACAGATTCGCCAGCAAATAAGTATTGAGGCTCTGGCCGCCGTAAACGCCTATCTCGCCTGAATAACGGGCCGGATCGTAACCTGCGTCTTCAAGCGCATTCCACGCGCATTCGAGGAAAATTCGGTGTTGAGGGTCCATCAACTCGGCATCCTTCGGCGAAATGCCGAAAAACGCGGCGTCGAAAAGGTCGACGTCATCCAGGACCGGCCGGGCCATTACATAACTCGGGTTGCTGCTCAGGGAAGCTCGCTGCGCGTGCGTACACTCCAACTCCAAACCCGTAAATCGGCTTATGGATTCTACGCCGGACACTAAGTTCTGCCAGAACTTTTCAACCGTGTTTGCGCCCGGAAAGCGTCCCGCCATGCCTATGATCGCTATCCCGCCGGGTTCATTGTCGTTGTTCATGATCTAACTTCCTCCATGGCTGGTTTGCCGCTGCCGCGCGAAAGCCCCGCGTTGCCGTAAGGCTCTGGCCTGCGTTTCGGAAATCATCGTATCCTTCACATCTCGCTGATCGATCGATTTTGCCAATGCCTGGGCCGTAGGGTACTGAAACATCGAAATGATTTTTAGTTCGCTGCCGAATATTGCCGTCAGTCGATTATGCAGGCGTGCGATCTGCAGCGAACTTGCCCCGAGGTCGAAAAAATTATCGTTTGCCCCGATTGTCCCGGTTCCCAAAATTTCACCCAGCATTTGAAGGATCGTCCGCTCCGCGTCGGTCTCTGGCGAAGTAAACAACGAACGATTCCCCAATTCCACAACGATCATTCCGATAAGTGCATTGCGATCAACTTTTCCATTGGCTGTCAGCGGAAAAGATTCGACCGACATAACGCGGGACGGAACCATATAAGCCGGCAGCGTTTTAGCGATTTTGTCTTTCAGTCCGTTTGTGTCAACTTTTACTTGGCGATCAGGCACGACAAACGCAAACAACTGTTTATCATTGGCTGATCCACCTTTTACGACTACTATTGCCTCGCGGACACCGGCTTGTTTCGCAAGCACCGTCTCAATTTCTTCAAGCTCGACACGAAATCCCCGGATCTTTATCTGGTTATCGGCCCGGCCAAGAAACTCTATATTGCCGTCGGGCAGCAAACGGCCAAGATCGCCCGATCTGTAAAGGCGTTCGGACGAATCCCCTGAAAACGGGCTCGCGACAAAACGCTCCGCCGTCAGGCCGGGCTGATTCATGTACCCGCGGGCAAGCCCTTCGCCGTCCATATAAATTTCACCGGCCTCGCCTTCGGGCACAGGGCGAAGATGCTCGTCAAGAAAAAAGATCTCCGAGCCGGCGACCGGCTTCCCGATGGGGATCGATCTTCCCAACTCTCTATCCCGGGGAATTTTATAGCAGCAGGTAAACGTCGTGTTTTCCGTCGGGCCATAACCGTTGATCAGATCGCACTCCAGATTGTCGAGAGCCTTGCGCAGATGAGAAACCGAGAGAATATCGCCCCCGGCAAGAAGTTGGCGGAGCGGCTTTAGATCATCTATCCGCTCATCGATCATTACGTTAAACAAACCGGCGGTCAGCCACATTGTCGTGACGCCGTCTTTTCGGATCACGTTGCCGAGATCGGCGAGTGAAGTTTTTCCTTCGGGCATGATCGAGATCCTTGCTCCGTTCAAAAGCGCTCCCCAAATCTCAAAAGTAGATGCATCGAAGGTTAAGGGAGCGAAGTGCAGAAAGACGTTTTCCGGGCCGAAATCGGCGTACTCCTGATCCTTTACAAGCCCAGTTATCGACCGGTGTTCGATCATCACGCCCTTGGGCACTCCCGTTGATCCCGAGGTAAACATTACATAAGCCAGATTACCGGGCGAGACGGAAATGTCCGGGTTGCCGCGGTATTCGGGGAGATCATCGATTGTCTCGACGCAAACATTCGCGGTACCCGCAAAACTGTAACGGTTCTTATTTACGGAATCGCATAGAAGAAATGGAGCTTTGGCTTCCGCGACCATCATCGACAGCCGTTCAATCGGAC
>JANMSP010000378.1:0-12888 GCA_031389475.1 Pyrinomonadaceae bacterium | reverse complement strand
CGTCTGGAGTTCTAGGATTTGGGGGCGGGATCGACTCGCCCTTAAAGTTTCTTGTTCTTTCGCCGGGCGTGAAATATAATTCGTTTCACGCCCTCTTTTTTGCTCTGATCGCGACGGCCTATGAATTATAGAACCGGGTTTTTGCTGGCCACTCTCCTCCTTACGGCGACGGCGGCGTTTGCGCAGACGCCAGTGGTTGAGAAGGTCGAACCGCCAAATTGGTGGGCCGGGCACACCATAAATCCGGTGCGGGTGATGGTTCGCGGCCGAAACTTTGGCAGAGCGGCGGTTCGATCTGTTAAAGATTCCTTAAAACCATCGAACATCCGTGTTAATCCTCGCGGAGATTACCTGTTTTTCGATGTAACGATCAATGCCGACACGAAACCGGGAGCCTACTCATTCGAAGTTTCGACGCCAGCGGGAAGGACCCTCGTACCTTTTGAAATTTCCCGGCCGCTTTTGACCTGTTCGAAATCGGAAAGTGTTTCCAGCGACGACGTTATTTACCTGATAATGACCGACCGTTTCGCGGACGGAGATGTTTCAAATAATAAGGATGTCGACCGCAAAAATCCGAGAGCGTGGCACGGCGGCGATTTCAAGGGAATCACGAAGCGGATACCATACTTGAAAGATCTTGGCATAACCGCGATTTGGCTGACGCCGTGGTACGACAACCCGGACGAAGCCAATCAGTGCGACAAGCCGTGGTGTCCGAATACGAACTATCACGGCTATCACGCGATAGATTATTACGGCGTCGAAAATCATTTCGGTACATTTGCCGATCTGCGGGAATTGATTCGGGAATGTCACCGCAACGGCATCAAGATTATCCAGGACCAGGTGGCGAACCACGTCGGGATTCAGCATCCCTGGGCGAAAAATCCGCCGCTGGACAATTGGTTTAGCCAATTCTCGCAGAACTCTTTCAACAATTCGGTGCTTCTTTCGCCGAACGCTTCAAACGCTGAACGGGACAATCTTCTTAACGGCTGGTTCAACGAATTGCTGCCGGACCTTAATCAAAATGAGCCGGAAGTCGCCCGTTATGAAATCCAAAATGCGTTGTGGTGGATCGGCATGACGGGCATCGACGGCATCCGGCAGGACACGATCCAGTATATGCCGCGCGAGTTTATTCGTGATTGGTCGGCGGCAATTCTGAAGCAGTATCCTAATTACTACCTGGTCGGCGAGGTGTTTGAAAGGGATTCGGCTCAGACGGCATTTTTTCAGGGCGGAAAATCCGGTTGGGATGGTATCGACACTAAGCTTCCGAGCGTTTTCGATTTCAAACTTTGGGAAACGTCACAGGAAGTCTTTACCGGCAAAAAACCCATACGTGCCCTTCGCGATGTGCTGAAATACGACGGGCTTTATTCGAATATAAATAACGTAACGACACTCGCGAACAATCACGACACCGACCGTTTCATGTCCCTGCCCGGTGCAACGCTCGAAGGTGCGATGATGCACACGGCGTTTATGCTCTCGGCGCGCGGCATTCCGCAGCTTTACTACGGTGAAGAATTTGGGATGACGGGCGGGCACGATCCCGATAATCGAAAAGATTTTCCGGGAGGATTTCTGGGTGATGCTCGAAATGCGTTTACGAAAGAAGGTAGGACCGCAGATGAGCAGAGAATGTTCGAAGAAGTACAAGCTTGGATTGAAATCAGGAAAAAGTTCCAGGCTTTGAAATCGGGCGAAACTGTTGACTTGCGTTATGACGACGAATCTTATGTTTTTGCCCGTCAACTTAATAAGGAGGCAATTGTCGTCGGATTAAACCGTGTAAATAAATCTAACGACATCACATTCGACTCGAAAGTTCTAGGTTTCACGGCTCAAAATATTGTTTGTCGGCCCGAAGGCGGAAGGGCAACGGTCCCCGTTAGTAATCACGGGGGCGTTGATGGCACGATTAATTTATCTTTGCCGCCACATAGCGTGATTGCGTACGAATGTTTCGAGGCAAAACGGTAAAACCGTAGGCCGTAAAAAGCGCCAACTACAGCGTTTGCAGGCTGGCAGCCTGCGTTCCAACTTATGAAATTTCCACGAGCAAGCGGAATTCTCCTGCACCCGACTTCGCTTACAGGCGAATTCGGCATTGGCGATTTTGGGCGTCAGGCTTATGAATTTGTTGATTTTCTGGTTGAGGCCCGGCAGACCTACTGGCAAATTCTCCCGCTCGGGCCGACTGGTTATGGAGATTCTCCGTATCAATGTTTTTCGGCGTTTGCGGGGAGTACGATGCTGATCTCACCGGAAAAATTGGCCGAAGACGATTTGCTGACACAGGAGCAAATCGATTCGCGGCCGGAATTTGCCGAAGGGCGTGCTGATTACGGCGGCGTTTACGAATGGAAAAATAAAATCCTGCCCGAAGCCTATAAGAATTTTCACGCGACGACGAGCGTCGATCTTCGCGGAAAATTCGAAACTTTCTCGCAGGAGAACGAGTCGTGGCTGGATGAATACGCGCTTTACAAAGCGGTAAAGGCGTCACAAGGGCAAAAAGCCTGGTATCAGTGGGAAACGGCGTTGAAATTGCGGGAAGCGAATGCCTTATCGCTCGTTTCGGAAAAGCTGTATGAGGAAATACAGGCGGAAAAATTTTATCAGTTCCTATTTTTCCGGCAGTGGATGGCCGTCAAGGAATACGCCAACCGCGGCGGCATTTCGGTGGCCGGTGATATTCCGATCTTTATCGCTCTGGATTCGTCGGATGTGTGGTGTAATCAGGACAAATTCAAATTAAACCCGGACGGTTCACCGAAGGTTGTTGCAGGCGTTCCGCCCGATTATTTCTCGACAACGGGCCAGCTTTGGGGAAATCCGATATATGACTGGGATGCGATGCGGCTGGATGGTTTCGGATGGTGGATCGACCGCGTCAAGCATACTTTGAAAACGGTCGACATTGTGCGAATCGATCATTTTCGCGGATTTGCCGCCTCGTGGGAGGTTCCGGGCGGTGATAAAACCGCCGAAAACGGACGATGGGTAGACGTCCCCGGCGAAGAGCTTTTTGACACCTTCAAAGAAGAATTCGGCGAATTGCCGTTTTGGGCGGAAGACCTTGGCGTGATTACGCCCGATGTCGAACATTTGCGCGATGCCTTCGGTTTGCCGGGCATGCGTATCCTGCAATTCGCCTTCGGCGGCGATTCCGAAAATCACGATCTGCCGCACAATTACATAAACAATTGCGTTGCGTACACCGGCACACACGATAACGATACGACTGTCGGCTGGTGGCATTCTCAGGCCGGAGCCGGATCGACGCGGGACGCCGGTGAGATAACCCGCGAACGGGATTTTTGCCTGGAATACTTGAATACCGGCGAAGATACGATCAACTGGGCATTTGTTCGGGCAGTTTGGGCGTCCGTCGCAAGCACCGCAATGGTGCCGATGCAGGATATTCTCGGCCTCGGCACCGAAGGCCGGATGAATCTGCCCGCGTCCAGTTCGGGCAACTGGCATTGGCGCCTTCGTGAAGGTGACCTTGCGGATGAAGCGGCGGAACGGCTTCGAAAATTAACGGAGATTTACGGCCGGGCATCCGATCTGGTACGCCGTCCAAAATCAACGGACGGAATACGCGGCGGAGCGGAAAATTAGTTTTATGACAAAAGTGTTACATTCCATAACAATTTTTATCTTCATAACGTTGATTGCGGCGTATTCGGCGCACGCTCAGGCGCCCGCCATTCAAAAGATGGATCCGCCGAGCTGGTGGGCGGGCAGCACGATAAACCCGGTTCGCGTCCTTATACGCGGGACGAATCTGTCAGGCGCGCGGGTCGAATCGGTCACGCCGGGAATTACGGCTTCTAATTTCAAAGCGAGCGCGAATGGGCATTATTTATTTGCCGATATAGCGATTGCGGAGAGCGTAAAGCCGGGCGAATACCAGTTAAAAGTAACCAATTCACGAGATTCGGCAAACGCCGCATTTACGGTGTTCACCCCTTTGGAGCGTTACGGTAACTATTCAGGATTTTCGACCGATGATGTCATTTATTTTCTTATGCCCGACCGCTTTGCCGACGGTGATCCGGCAAACAATGATCCGGCGAAATCGAAGGGCCTCTACGACCGCAAGAAGGGCAGGCATTATCACGGCGGCGATTTACAGGGCGTAATCAATAAATTGCCCTATCTGAAAAGTCTCGGTACGACGGCGATCTGGACGACACCGGTCTACGACAACGCCGACCGTCCCGACATCAAAGAAGTTTACGAGGGAATGCCGGAGACGACCGGATATCACGGCTACGGCGCCGTCGATTTTTACACCGTTGACGAGCATCTCGGCGATATGGCGAAGTTGAAGGAATTTGTTCGGAAGGCCCATGAACAGGGTTTTGTCGTGCTTCAGGATCAGGTGGTGAATCACACCGGGCCTTATCACGTCTGGGCAAATGATCCGCCGACCCCGACATGGTTTAACGGGACCGTCGAAAATCATCTATCGAACAACTGGCAAAAATGGACTTCGATGAATCCGCGGGCGACCGCGCAGACCCAGAAACGCAATATCGACGGCTGGTTTATCGATATTCTGCCCGACCTTAATCAAAACGATCCCGAGGTGGAGAAATATTTAATTCAAAACACTTTGTGGTGGCTTGCGCAGGCAGGTTTCGATTCGGTTCGCATGGACACGCTGCCGCACGTGCCGCGTCCGTTCTGGGAAAAATGGATGACGGCGCTGAAACGCGAGTTTCCAAAGGTCAATGTTTTGGGCGAGCTCTACGATAGCGATCCTGCCCTGCTCGCGTATTTTCAGGGCGGCCGCCGAGGCCATGACGGCGTGGACACTAAACTCGATACGCTCTACGATTTCGGGCTCTTTTATCCGCTTCGCAACGCATTCGCACAAGGCAAAAACATCCGGGAAGTTTCACAGATGTTCTCGCGCGATTGGCTGTATCCGAAGCCGAATGTGCTCGTTACATTCCTCGGCGTTCACGATATGCCGCGGTTTATGGACGAAAAAGGAGCAACGGCCGAGGGCCTCAAGCTCGCTCAAACCTTGATAATGACTTCTCGCGGAACACCACTTCTTTATTACGGCGACGAGATCGCCATGCCCGGTGGCGGCGATCCCGATAATCGGCGGGATTTCCCCGGCGGATTTCCGGGAGATACGCGAAACGCCTTTGTTTCGGCCGGCCGCAGCGCCGTTGAAAATGATGTTTGGAATCATCTCGCGAAGTTGGGCGAAATACGAAAGAAATTTGTGTCTCTGCGTCGCGGAGTTTCTCTCGATCTACTTGACGAAGAACAGCAACTAGCCTACGCCCGCGTGACCGATAAGGAAGCGGTTATCGTTGTATTCAATAACGACACAAAACCCGCAGAGGTCAGCTTTGATATTTCAATGATCAAACCGATCGCTGCCGCGACGCTCGGCGATGCGCTCAGTAAACTGCCGGATGTAAAGGTGACGAACGGCGTGGTGAAATTTACAATTCCAGCAAGAACGGCTGGAATTTTTGCGGCGAAATGAAAACTGGAGCCGCTACGTGAATCGAAAAATCATTTGTGTAATTCGTGTTATTCGCGGCAGAAATCAAACATATGGAAAACAAACCAAAGCTTACCTTTTGGCAAATCTGGAACATGAGTTTCGGGTTTCTAGGCATTCAGTTCGGCTGGGGCTTGCAGATGGCAAACATGTCGCCGATCTACAAGTATCTCGGTGCCGAAGAAAGCTCGCTGCCGTACCTTTGGTTGGCAGGCCCGTTGACGGGATTGCTCGTTCAGCCGATAGTCGGCGCGATGTCCGACAGGACTTGGACAAGGCTTGGGCGCCGCCGGCCGTTCTTTCTGGTCGGAGCGGTGATTGCCAGCATCTGTTTGATTTTAATGCCGAATTCATCGGCTTTATGGATGGCCGCAGGGCTGTTGTGGGTCATGGACGCGAGCATTAATATCACGATGGAGCCTTTCCGGGCATTCGTAGGCGACAAATTGCCGGAAGAGCAGCGGACACTAGGGTTTGTAATGCAGTCGTTCTTTATAGGTATCGGTTCGACGCTTGCCAATGCATTGCCATATATTCTGACCTGGGCGGGAGTCGTAGGGATTATGCAAAGCGGCATTCCCTATTCGACGCTGATCGCCTTTATAGTCGGTGCCGCGGCTTTTATCGGAGCGGTTCTGTGGACCGTCTTCACCACCGATGAGTTCCCGCCGGAAGATATAGAAAAATTCAGGGCGGAAAATGCCGAAGGTAATATCGTTACAAATATCCTAAGCGAAATAACGGCGGCCTTGCGCGAGATGCCGACGACGATGAAGCAGCTTGCGGTCGTCCAGTTTTTCACCTGGTTCGCGTTGCCGTTTATGTGGCAATATTACGGCATCACAGTAGCACGGCATGTTTTCGGAGCGGCCGACGATAGCTCACCGGCGTTCAGAGAAGGAACCGAATGGGGAGGCGTTTGTTTTGCCGTCTATAATTTCGTGTGCTTTCTGGTCGCTTTCGGCATACCGCCGCTTGCGGAGCGTGTGGGACGCAAGGGCGTCCATACTATTTGCCTGACCTGCGGCGGGCTTGGATTGATCTCGACCTACTTCGCGTCAAATCCATACTTTCTATGGGTCGGGATGATCGGCGTCGGCATCGCTTGGGCCTCGATCCTTTCAATGCCGTATGTAATACTCGCCGGTGCGATAAAGGCCGAACGCATGGGCGTTTACATGGGCGTGTTCAACTTATTTATCGTCATTCCGCAAATCGTTCAGAGCTTTCTGACTCCCCAAATCTATAAGCCGCTGCTAGGGGACAATCCGTTAAACGCTGTAATGCTTGGCGGAGCGTCAATGCTGGTTGCGGCATTTTGCGTATTGATCGTTAAGGATGTCGGAGCCGCAAAGATCGAAGCAGTATCAACTGGCGGCCATTGAACGCTCGGGATCAAAAACGTATAAGTTCTCACTCTAGGTATGGCAAATAGCTTTATGAACATCAAGCGATTCTCGAAGGCACTCATCTGTACAGTCCTGCTTTTATCTGTAGCGGGAGCCCAACCGCCACCCGCACGCGATTTTTCGAAAGAGAACGCAAGGCCGTCGCAGGAATGGGTGAAGGATGCAGTAATCTACGAGATTTTCCCGCGGCAGTATTCCGCTAAAGGCGATTTTAATTCAATTACGGCTGACCTCGACCGTTTGAATAATTTGGGCGTAACAGTGCTTTGGCTGATGCCGATTCACCCGATCGGGCAGGCAAAAAAGAAGGGAACTATCGGTTCGCCATACGCTGTCCGCGATTTCTACGCAGTCAATCCCGATTACGGAACAGCGCAAGATTTCAAACGGCTTGTCGCGGAGGCCCACAGACGAAATATAAAGGTAATCATCGACATCGTCGCCAATCACACGGCCTGGGACAGCGTAGTGATGAAAAACCTAACTTTCTACACAAAGAATGCGAAAGGCGAGATAGTTCCGCCGGTAGCGGACTGGGCGGATGTTGCCGATTTGAATTACGACAATCCCGAGCTTCGAAAATACATGATCGAGATGCTCAAATTCTGGATTCGTGATTTTGATCTCGACGGTTTTCGGTGCGATGTGGCCGGGTTTGTACCAACTGACTTTTGGGAAGCAGCCCGTGCCGAGGTCGATAAGATAAAACCCGACACGATCTGGCTGGCGGAATGGGAATCGGCCGATCTGCTTGTCAAAGCCTTCGATCTGGATTATTCATGGGCGAATCACACGGCACTTATGGAGGTTCTGCAAGGAACGAAACCGGTGTCGCATCTTCGCCAGGTTTGGGAAGCGGATAAAGCGAAAATGCCGAAGGGCGCTCTGCGGATGCGATTTTCCGATAATCACGACGAACGCCGTGCAATTGCCCGCTTCGGCGAAAAAGGGGCTCTTGCGGCACAGGCTTTGGCGTTCACGCTCGACGGTGTGCCGATGTTCTATAACGGCATGGAAGCCGGTGATACAACCGAATCCGGCTCACCGGCGCTGTTCGAAAAGATGCCGATATTTTGGCAGTTCGAAACCCGTCGTCCCGAATTTCCGAAGTTTTATAAAGGGATGATCGATCTGCGAAAAAATTCCATTGCCTTAAGACGCGGCGATCTGACCTGGCTGAAAAATTCTGACGAAAGCCGCGTTCTCACATTTTCAAGGCGTTCGGGCAGCGAAGAAATTTTAGTGGCAATCAACATGACCAGCACACCGTTTTTCGGAACGGTCGAGGCGGGCGGTAATTTCGAAGAGATCACACCTAATGTCGCTCCATCGCTCCCGCCGGACGATGAGAAAGCCAAAGCCCGAACAAACGTCGGCCTCCCGGCACTGAGTCTGGAAGGATTCGGTTTCAGAATCTTCAAGCGAGATGTTAGCCGGAATAACTGAAAGGTGATAACTGATAGCTGATAATTAAAGAGCCTTTCCGAAATTATCTGTTCTCAGCTATCAGTTTTCAGATATTACGAATAGCGGTCAAAACCTGTCTACTAAACATGATCATGAAAATTAGACTTTTTCTTTTGCCGGTCGCCTTTTTACTTTTTGCTTGTGTGAGCTTTGCCCAAACTCTCGCGCCCGGCGGTCCCGGCAAAGATGCTCAGTGGGCGAGTGCCGGGAAGCAGGGAGTCGGGACCTCCGCAAGTCGCCAAAGTAAAGTCTGGTTTACCCTGCAAGGCGGGGCACTTACCGAAGTGTATTACCCGGACGTGACCGTCGCAAATGTTCATCTCTTGCAGTTTATTGTGGTAAATCCGAAAACGAAACTGGTAGAGACCGAGCGCGATGATGCAATTCATCAGATAAAAGTTCTCAGACCAGATTCTCTTACATTCCAGCAGATCAATACGGCGAGATCGGGAAAATGGAAAATCACGAAGACTTATGTGACGGACCCACTGTCGTCCACAGTGCTTATTAAGGTAGGCTTCCAACCGCGTGTTCGCGGACTAAAACTTTATTTCTACTACGATCCTTCACTCGGAAACAGCGGAATGGGCGATACCGCGAGTTCTGGATACACGAAAAAGTTTCCTGTCATCGGAGAGACTGGGATCGGCATTGCGTCATCTATAGCAGTTTCGAGCGCGTTAGAGGAAGTAACAAACGGATATTACCAGGTAAGCGACGGATTAGAACAACTTCGTCAGTCCGGCTATATCATAAAGACTTACGATAGTGCAGTGAACGGAAATGTGGTTCAGATGGCGAGGATCGTACAGCCAGCAGATTTTTACTTATCACTCGGATTTGGTCAATCATTGATGTCGAAAGAGGCTGCAAAGACAGCGATGCTAAATGCGGTGGGATCGCTTTTGCGCTTCGATATCCTGCTTGCAGAATACGAAAAGGGCTGGGCTGATTATGTTCGAACACTTCCGCGAGTCGATCCGAAATATCAAGCCCAATTCAACATGGCCGCAATGCAGCTTAAAGCACACGAGGATAAGAAGAATCCCGGCGCGAATATCGCGTCTTTGAGCGTACCTTGGGGCGGCGGCGAGAATGCGAACGAGAATAATGTCGGCGGTTATCATCTCGTCTGGTCGCGTGATCTTTATCAGGTGGCGACGGCTTTTATGGCTCTCGGTGACAAAGCGGCCGGGGAGAGGGCTCTCGATTTTCTGTTCAAGGTACAGCAAAAACCGGATGGGAGTTTCCCGCAGAATTCGTGGCTCGACGGCAGGCCTTTTTGGGGTTCGCTGCAAATGGACGAGGTCGCGTATCCGCTAATTCTCGCCTACCAATTGGGCAAAAACGACAAAGCTACATACAGCAATCATGTAAAGAAGGCCGCCGATTTTATTGTAAAAAACGGCCCGGCAACGCCGCAGGAGCGTTGGGAAGAGGAAGCCGGTTTTTCTCCGTCGACGATTGCTGCGGAAATCGCCGGCCTGGTGTGCGCCGCTGATATCGCGCGAAAAAACGGCGACGAGAAATCGGCGAATCTATATCTAAAAACCGCCGATGACTGGCAGGCTAATATCGAAAAATGGACGGCGACGACAACCGGAAAATACGGCGATGGTAATTACTACCTTCGCATCACGCAGAACGGAAAACCGGACGCTGGCGAAAAGATCGAGTTGAATAACGGCTCCGGTTTCTTTGACGAACGCGAAATCGTCGATGCGGGATTTTTGGAGCTGGTCCGTCTCGGCATCAAATCTCCCGACGATCCGCTGATTGTTAAATCGCTGAAAGTAATCGATCAGGTAATCAAGGTCGATACACCGAACGGCGCCGGGTTTTACCGCTACAATCACGATGGCTACGGCGAAATGGACGACGGCCGGCGATGGAACTGGGACGGGAAATATATCGGGAAGGGGCGTCTGTGGGCATTGCTAAGCGGCGAACGCGGCCAGTACGAAATTGCCCTCTGTGAAAAAGAGAACGTTGATTTTAGAAAAACGGCCGACAAAGATCCAAGGTTTCTTAATCAAGCCATTGCATGCCAAATGCACGCTTATTCGAGGCTAAATACGATGGCCGGTTTTGCTAACGACGGATTGATGATCCCCGAACAGGTCTGGGATTCGCCTAAAGTTCCGATCGCCGATTCGCAATTTTCGCCCAACCTGAAATTCGGCGAAGGCACCGGCTCCGCGACTCCGCTTGCGTGGTCTATGGCTCAATTTATAAGGCTGGCAACGAATCTAAAGGCTGGGAAGAATCTTGACACACCCAAAATAGTTTACGAACGGTATGCAAAAATGGACCGATGATTGACCGGTGCCGCGAACTTTTGTTCGCGAATTGCCGCGTAATCATAGGAAGCGCGGATTCTATTACATTAAAATCAAGATAACTTTTTTAGGTCATTTGTAAATCCTACCTAATCTTCATAACTCTGCCGTATCCGTATTACATAATCTTTATTATCGGACGCAGAGCATGAAGTGAACTTTGCTTAAACTTCCAAACCTTGCTGACACTCGTCGGTTCCCCGCGAGAATTTTTCGGATTCATTTCTCATTTTCTGCTCTGCGGTTTGAACCAAGGGCGGCAACATTGCGGTCATTATCGGCGATGTGGTGTTTTACACGTTTCGCTTCCCGCGAATATGTTAATAGGCGATGTTGCGGAGGTTTGAAATTATTGAATTATTCTTGTTCTCGATAACGTCTTTGCTCTTCATTCCGCCGCTCTGTTCACCGATAATTTGATCAATTTGCGGGACGGCGATTTTAGTCTTCAGAGCGGCTCGACCTTCGACTTATTTCATAACGGCGTTTCACCCAGCCAATCTTAATTAACGTATGTTTTGATTCCCGCGATGGCCGCAAGTACAAGAAGTCTCTATTTTCTGTCGTTAAAGTCAGAAAAGGATAGCAGAACAGATGCGGCGGAACCTCCTATAGCGATCAAAAATAATTCAAACCTCGCCCTTCTTTGACATAGAGCCGCTAAAAGGCTAAGATTACCGTTTTGTTATCTACCACAGGTTCCAATTACTATGAGCTAGAAGGAGTTTTATAAATCATTGAGTAACGGAAATTTTCTATTCACATCCGAATCAGTCACCGAAGGCCATCCCGACAAGATCGCCGATCATATCTCCGACGCAATTCTGGACGCAATTCTGGCCCAGGATCCGACCGCACGTGTTGCTTGCGAAACACTAGTAACAACTGGTCTGGCAGTGGTCGCCGGCGAGATAACCACGACGGCTAACGTCAATTACAAACAGATAATCCGCGAAACTATCGACGAAATCGGCTATAACAATGCTAAATTCGGCTTCGATTGCCACACCTGCAGCGTCATCGACGTGATCGGTACGCAGTCGCCTGATATTTCGCAGGGCGTCGATACCGGCGGTGCAGGCGATCAGGGTCTAATGTTCGGATATGCTTGTAATGAGACGCCGGAGTTGATGCCGATGCCGATCCAGATGGCCCACAACCTGACTCGCAAGCTATCAGAAGTTCGCCGGGACGGAACGATTCCCTACCTACGCCCGGATGGAAAAACACAGGTTTCGATTGAATACCGCGACGGCCAGCCATTCCGCGTCGAAGCTGTGGTTATCTCTTCGCAGACCGACGAAACGGAGATAGAACAGATCCGTGCGGACATACTCGAGAAGGTTATAAAACCGACGATTCCCGCTGAACTGCTTGACGAAAACACCAAATATCACATTAATCCGACCGGACGTTTTGTCGTTGGCGGGCCGATGGGCGATGCAGGTGTGACTGGACGCAAGATCATCGTCGATACTTACGGCGGCTATGCTCCGCATGGCGGCGGTGCTTTTTCGGGTAAAGACCCAACCAAGGTCGACCGTTCGGCAGCATATATGGCTCGGTACATCGCGAAGAATATAGTCGCTGCTGGGCTTGCCGATAAGTGTACTGTCCAGCTAGCTTACGCTATCGGAGTCGCGGAACCGGTATCGGTTTTGGTCGATACGCACGGTACCGGAACAATGAACGACATAAAGTTGTCGGTGATCGTTCGCGAGAACTTTGTGTTGAATCCAGAGGGTATTATCGACGCACTCGATCTTCGCCGCCCTATATATAAACAAACCGCACGTTTCGGCCACTTCGGCCGTAAAAATGACGAATTTTCGTGGGAAGTAACAGATAAAGCCGATGCGCTTCGATCCGCGGCTGAGAGAGGAAACGGAACACATGCCTAAAGAAGGATTTTCAATGGAATACGACATCAAAGACATTAACCTGGCGCCGGAAGGCAAACAGCGCATCGAATGGGCCGACCGCGAAATGCCTGTACTTCGCTTAATCCGCGAACGTTTTGAGAAGGAAAAGCCGCTCGTCGGCGTAAAGCTCATCGCCTGCGCTCACATCACTACCGAAACTGCACACGCACCAGTGCCGGAGAGCGGCCACCACCGACGGGGAT
>JANMSP010000208.1:0-3264 GCA_031389475.1 Pyrinomonadaceae bacterium | reverse complement strand
GCTTTGCTCAAAAACGAATCGCCGTGGCCGTGGTAGCAGCCTTCGAACTTTATTATCTTGTCCCGGCCCGTAAATCCGCGTGCGAGCCGCATCGCGCTCATCGTCGCTTCGGTTCCCGAATTTACCAACCGCACAATTTCTATAGACGGTACGAATTTTTTAATTAGCACCGCAAGGTCGATCTCACGCTCATTGCTGGCTCCGAAACTCGTACCTGAAAGCGCGGTTTCTCTCACCGCTTCAATTACCCGTTCGTGTGCATGCCCAAGAATCATCGGCCCCCACGAACCGATGTAGTCGATAAATTCGTTACCGTCAACGTCGGTCATCCGCGAGCCCTTCGCGCTTTTGATGTAAAGCGGGTCGCGCCCGACCGATTTGAAGGCACGCACCGGCGAATTGACGCCGCCGGGCATGTGTTTTAGAGCTTCAGCAAATAGCTGGTTGCTTTTTGAAGTATTCATTCTCAGCACATCTCTTCGGAATAACTGATAACTGATAACTTAGAGCTGATAATTGAAGACGTTCTGAATTATCAGTTATCAGTTATTTCGGAGCGTTGCTAAATCAACTTACTCGCCTCCTTCGCAAAATAGGTAACAATCACATCCGCACCCGCTCGTTTTATCGATGTCAGAACTTCCATCATCACCTTCTCGCCGTCGATCCAGCCTCGTTCGCTAGCGGCTTTTATCATCGAATATTCGCCGCTGACGTTGTATGCCGCGACCGGAATGTTGAAATTGTCCTTTGTCCGGCGGATCAGATCTAAGTACGAAAGCGCGGGTTTTACCATCACGATATCGGCACCTTCCTGGATGTCGAGCGCGATCTCGCGGAGTGCTTCGTCGGAATTTCCGTAATCCATTTGATATGATTTGCGGTCGCCAAATTGCGGTGCGGATTCGGCGGCTTCACGAAAAGGTCCGTAAAACGCGGACGAGAATTTCGCTGAATAAGCCATTATCGGTGTTTCAGTAAATCCGTTCGCATCCAAAACCTGCCGGATCGCCCCGACGCGGCCGTCCATCATATCGCTCGGAGCAATCATATCGGCACCATTTTGAGCGTGTGATAGAGCTTCTTTAGCAAGCAATTCAAGCGTTTTGTCATTCTGAACGTATTCATTTTCCACAACGCCGCAATGGCCGTGTGAAGTGTACTCGCATAGGCAAACGTCGGTGATGACCATCATCTCCGGAAAATCTTTTTTTATCGCCCGCAAAGCTTTTTGGATAATGCCGTTGTCATCATAGGCTCCCGAGCCGACGTCGTCCTTCATTTCAGGAATGCCGAAAAGCAATATCGAACCGATGCCTAGAGATAAAAGCACCTCGCATTCACGCAGGATGCTATCAACCGACATCTGAAATTGTCCCGGCATTGAGGAAATCTCTCTTTTTATGCCGTTTCCCTCTAGAATAAATAGAGGATAAATAAAATCTTCTTTAGCGAGTGAAGTTTCGCGAAACATGTTCCTAAGCGCCGCATTTTTTCGCAAACGCCTCATGCGAGTGACGGGAAATCCGGGCTGTATCTGCATTTTGCTCATTTAATAATCAGTCAGAAAGCCTGATATTTTGTCCGCAACCGCGTAGCTATTCTTCACGCAGTCGCCAACCGAAATTCCTTTGTAAAAATTACTGCAAACGAAAATTCCCGGATTTTCACATTCGAAATCTTCGATTGCTCGTCCAATCTTATCGTAACCGAGTTCATATTGCGGAATCGCCTTCGGCCATCGTTTAATGTGGCGAATAGACGGCATTTCGCTAAGGCCTAAAATATCTTTCAGTTCGGAATAAACAATTTCGAATAATTTTTCGTCTGATCTTTCAAAAATATCGGCATTACGCGAACCGCCGACAAAGGTTGTCAATAAGTGATAACCTTCGGGGGCACTATCCGGAAAAACCGACGAATTCCAGATCGTTCCCAGGATCTTTCTTTTCTCTGAACTCGGAACCAGAAAACCGAAACCGTCGAGATCTATCTTTATATTTTCTTTTTTAACACCGAAAAAAACCATCGCAACCGGCGGGTAGTAAATGCCTTTAAGCTGGCTGCTCAAATTCGCGTCGGTCTTATCGATCAGCTTTGCGGCGGCTGCGGCTGGTGTGGAAATTATCAGAACGTCAAAAATGCTTTCACCAGAACCCGTTTCAACAATCCACTTTCCAGCATCTGTCTTGCAAATACCTAAAACTTCCGTATTCATTTTGATGCTTTCATCAAGATTTAGCTTGAGTTTGTCGGTCAAAGTTTGCACGCCGTTTTGAAATGAAAAGGTGCGCGGAAAGTTCTTGTCTGGCTTTTCGGCCTTTGAACGAAGCGAACCGATGAGCAGGCTTCCATATTCTTTTTCGAGTTCGTAAAGGCGAGGAAAAGCTACCTTCACGCTAAGATTTTCGGGATTTCCGGCATAAATCCCCGAAATAAAAGGATCGGCAGCCTTATCGACGATCTCGCGTCCCAACCGGCGTTCAAAAAATTCGGCAACCGATTCGTTTTCAGGCGATTTCGATCTCACAAACGGTTCCTTCAAAAGCCGCAGTTTCGCCTTCCAACTAAAAAAATCACCCACTGCCATTTTTGCAATGCTCATTGGCAGCGATTTCAATTTGCCGTCTTGCAAAACATACCGTTTTGTATTCACAGTGTCTGCCGCCAATACTTCCGTTTCAAGCTGTAATTCCTTTATTAAATCAACCAACCGAGGCGATTTCAGCAAACTATTCGGTGCGTATTCGATCAAAAAGCCATCGATATTGACGCTTTCGATATTTCCCCCGATACGATTCGATTTTTCAAATAGCTTAACTTCAAAACCTTTATTTTGAAGCAAAAAAGCGGCGGTCAATCCTGAAATGCCACCGCCGATGATGCAGATTTTGCGTTTCTTATCTATCACTTTTGGCTGCAAAACTTTCTGCCTTTGCAGTCGCTAATTGACCAAGAGCATCAATAAATTTTGCTGAATAATTCAATCCTTCGGTTACCTCAAACTGTTCGACGTCGGCCTCTTTTGCTAGATGACGGAATTCTATTCCCACTTCATACAGCGTTTCGAGATGATCGGAGGCAAACGCAATCGGGACGATAAGCATATGTTTTGAGCCTTTTTTCGCTAGTTCGTTAATAGTCGTCGGTGTGGACGGAGCGAGCCATTTTTGCGGGCCGACTTTTGATTGGAAGCATAGGTGATGCCGATTTTCCCAGCCGCCGCTCTTTATTACGGCCGTAACGGTTTCGCAGATGTGGCCG
>JANMSP010000345.1:0-4829 GCA_031389475.1 Pyrinomonadaceae bacterium | reverse complement strand
CAAATTTCCAAAACTACTTGGTTTTTAACTCAAATACACTCAAATTGACATCTTCCAACTTCTTCTTCCCTTCTGTTTCATTCATAACGACGAGATTTGTCCGAGCCTTCCACATACCCATTTCCACCTTTTGCTGTAAGTAATAAGTTTTTCCGGCCTCAACAGTTAAAGCCAGATAATCCTGATTCTCAGACTCAGAGCAAAAATAACGCTCTCCAGGCTCAACCGTAAAATAAAAATACGTTTTGCCGCGATTAACGCCCACCCATTTTCCATCGACCGCTAATTTGGAGTTTATCTTATAGCCGATTATGGTCGGTCGCAGCACGAAAATGAGAGCTTTATCGGCCGGAGCCTCCGGTTTCGGCCTATCGGTTTTATCGGTTTTTGCCGAATAGTTTACTTTTTCCGTGCCGCATGCCTTTAGCCTCAATTCATCCTTGGCGATTTGTTTGGATTCCTGAGCAAATGTTGCGGAAGAAACACCAAGTGCGATAGACACAAAAATAAACAAAATTTTTGAATTCTTTAACATTATCTAAATTTTCCTTTTGATTTATTACGGATGACGAAATCTGAATATGTTTGCATCGGATTTCAATGCAAGTAGACAAAAATTTCGCTGAGCGGATTGTAGCACTAATCTTCAGCTTGGAGAAAGGCCTATCTTTGTATATAGTCGCTAAACTTAAATTTTCGTTGAGCGAATTAAGAAGATTTACAGTGGGGAATAAACTATTATTTCACAATCGCTATCGCCAGAAATATAATACCGGCAAATAAACTACCTACCCTATAAACCCAAGGATGGAAAGGCTCGCCATAACCCATGATGCCTACTTCCCAAGCAATCAGGCCTCTGGCAATGTATTTGTTGAGAACCACTATGACAATTCCGATCGCGGACAGGATTATTTTTTCTTCCATTGCACTTTCGGGAAATGGCTTAATTCATTCGGCAGATTTGGCTTCCGCCTTTTCAGGCTCTTTAGCTCGTTCGATTGCTTCGTCTTCGATCTCTCCGCCCGGGCTGATCGGGATGTCGGCGGGATTTGCGTATCTCAGGCCGCGTTCTTCGCTGTCGAGTTCGGCTGGAATAATTATATTCTGATTTGAGGGCGGCGGAATATAACCAGGGTAGTCCACCCGCGAATGATAGATTGCGATTAGCGAGCGGATCATGGCCTCGCGGATCTGCGTGAGCTCGCGCAGGGTTAGGTCGCATTCATCGAGCTGGTCGTCGGTGATTATGGCATCGATAATTTTCGTGACGATGAACCTGATATTGTCCGGTGTCGGCTCGGAAAGCGAGCGGGCGGCGGCTTCGCAGCTATCGGCGATCATCATTATAGCGGCTTCGCGAAACTGCGGTTTTGGGCCGGGATAGCGAAAGTCGTTCTCGACGAATTCCTCATCTGGCCGGGCCTCGGCCTGTGCCTTCTTCAGAAAATAATGCAGCGTCCGCGTGCCGTGGTGCTGAGGGATAAAATCGATGATCCTCTGCGGCAGTCCCATTTCCCTGCCGAGTTTTATGCCGTATGTGACATGGCTGATGATGATCTTCGCGCTCTGTACCGGTTTCAGATGATCGTGCGGATTCTTTCCCATCTGATTTTCGACGAAATGATCCGGCGCCGCCGTTTTTCCGATGTCGTGATAAAGAGCTCCGATCCGCGCAAGTAGCCCGTTCGCCCCGACGACGCGGCACGCTTCTTCGGCCAGTTGCCCGACGGCGTGCGAATGCTGATTAGTTCCCGGAGCACGCATCGCGAGTTGACCGAGAACGGGCAGATCGGCATTCGAAAGTTCTAGCAGTTTAACGTCCGTCAAAATTCCGAAAAGCGTTTCGCACAGCGGCAGAAAGACCGCCGTGACCGCCGCCGTGATTAATCCGCTTGCCAATCCGCATGCAATCGCAAGCAGCAGCGTATTCAAAATAAACGGCTGCTGCGTGTAGGCGATCAATGCGACGGCCGTCAAAGCACTTGATAAACCGACCAAGATTCCCGCTATCGTCACCGTTTGCCGGCTGCGATAACGTCCAATTCCGTAAACTGAAACGGACGAAGCGATAGTCGCGTAAATCGCAAACTCTAATCCTCTAGGTGCAAGAAATCCCGCCAGCAATGCGTTAAAGATCCCGGCAAACAGTGCAGTGCGGCGGTCGGCAAGCAGGTTCATTAATAAGCTGCCGAACGCAAACGGAATCGCGAATGCCCACAAACTCGGATCGCTGTAAGGTGCCTTTACATTCTGCGCCGCCGTGAAATCCGAAAGGCGAAAGAATACAGCCATTAGAGCCGTTTGGATCAGGACAATGAAACCGAAGAGTGCGAAAGTCTTCTGTTCGGACAGAGCCAGCCTTGCGACGATGCCGCGATGCTCAATAAATTTCCAGGCCGCCCAGAACAAAGCAGAGATCAAAACTAGCAGGCCGAAAAACCGGTTTAGCTGGCGGGTGGATGCACTGTAGTTTCGGATCGCTGCAATCTGCGACAATACCTGCGCAGTAATAATATCGCCTTCATCCGCTATTTTTTGGCTTCGTTTGAGAGCGATCGTGATGGGCTGCACGCTTTCCGCGACGATCTTTCGTGCGTTTTCGGTCGCGGCCGCGTCGTAAACAATGCTCGGCTGAATCAGGGGTGATAGCGCTGTGTTGAACGCAACCGCTTCCCGTTCCGAAAGGCTGCGAATCTGCGTAAAGCTATCGGTCAGTGTCTTCCGGGCCTCGGATAATGGCATCATCGACATCGCGGGATTTTGGGCCTGCCGGGAATCGGTCGGCCTTTGACGGTCAACGATGGAAATCTCTCCTTCGAGAAACTGGCGGTCTTGATCGCCGTAAATATCTCCGCTGGCATTCTCGCGCAATATGCGGGTTATCGCCTCGAGCTCGTTCGGACTAAAGCGGCGTGATGCAAATATTTTCCCGACCTCTTCACCGCCCGCACCTGTCCATGCCGTTTCGGCCTTTATATTAGAATTGCTCCGGTTAACATTCGACCCAATGTCGATTTTTCGCTGCAAATTTTCCCACGATGAACGAAAATTCTGCACGGCTTCGTCCGCTCGTTTCGGTTCGAAGGCAAATATCGGCGTAACGGATTCTTTTGCGGACTGCCTGATCCGTTCGGTCTCTTCTTCATCAACAAAATAAATATCTGACGGCGAAATTATACTCTCGCGAGCGATATCGCCTTCCTTGTAAGCTTGCTCGCCGCTATTTCGCCAGATCGGATTATGGATGAAGATCGTCGTCAGGACGCAGAGAGTAACAAATCCGATCCAAAACCGCTGAGTGTCCGACAACCTTTCAAAAGGGCGCGAAACACGGCCCCAAACAGCCTTGCGCCATCTGGTAACCGGAGGGGTCATGTCCTGTATTCGCTTGCTCAATTTGATTTGCCTGCTAAATCGGGAAACTTTGTCGGGTCACAACAGCTCATGAAATGCCCGCGGCGAATTCGCCTAAATCCTTGGCGACGCCACGTCCGATGCTCTCTATCAATGGCTTCAGCGTTCTCGCCTGAATAGACGAAACTGCCACGACATCCGCATTCTTGTCAAGCGAAACTTGCCGCGTGAGAATTTCTATCTCCGACCCATCAACCAGATCGGCTTTGTTGAGGACGATGATCTGCGGTATTTCGTTGAGCTTCAGGTCGATCAATATCTTGTCAACGGATTCGACCTGATGAATCGCTCGCGGGTTTGAAGAATCGACGACGTGGATCAGCAGATCGCTGTCCGAAATTTCTTCCAAGGTCGCGCGGAAGGCGGCGACGAGGGCTTCGGGCAGGTCGCGGATGAATCCGACGGTATCGTTGATGATGACTTCCTGTTCGTAAGGCAGCCGCAATCTCCGCGAGGTCGGGTCGAGGGTGGCGAACATTTTCTTTTCGGCGTAAACGTCGCTTTGCGTTAATGTATTGAGCAGTGTCGATTTACCGGCGTTGGTATAGCCGACCAGTGAGATAACGGGCAAATTCTTCTGCGAACGGTTCTTTCGCCGTTCCTGCCGTTGACGACTGAGGCCTTCGACTTGTTTTTCGAGATTATTGATCTTATCGCGAACACGGCGCCGGTCGGTTTCGAGCTTCGTTTCGCCCGGCCCGCGTCCGCCGATGCCGCCGGCGAGGCGTGAGAACGCGGAATTTTGTCCTTGTACCAGCCGAGGCAGCAGGTATTTCAATTGAGCTAACTCGACCTGCAATTTACCCTCACGCGACTGCGCCCGCTGGGCGAAAATATCGAGAATCAACTGCGGCCGGTCGATCACCTTTAAATCCGTAGCTTCGGATAATGACCGCACCTGCGTCGGTGAAAGTTCGGCGTCGAAAACGATTAGATCCGCGCCGAGACGCATTGAGCGGATTAGCAAATCTTCCAGCTTCCCTTTTCCCAGCACGGTTTTCGCATCGATCTTAGGCCGCCGCTGGATTATTTTATCGAGGACGACGACATCCGCCGATTCGGTCAGCTCCTGGAGTTCCGCCATCGATTCCTCGGCGTCGTCTATATGGCTGGTCGTCACGCCGACGAGGATCGCCCGGTCGCGGTTCGATTCGCGGGCCTTCGGCAGCCGAATCCGCGTCATCTCGCTTTCGAGCGACGAGATAAGCTCGGCAAAATTGGTCTCAAGCTGCGAAGGCACGCGCGGCTCTAAAAATTCGTACGGCAGCGTCTGGCTTTCGGTTTCGAGCGTTTCCGCATTGGTCGGCAGCAGATGAGCCGAATAAACGAGTCCCGGCAATCCGTTCGAGTTATCGACCTGGATGATCGACATCAGATCGAGGCGCAATAATGCTAAATCGGTCAGATCGTCC
>JANMSP010000343.1:0-5718 GCA_031389475.1 Pyrinomonadaceae bacterium | reverse complement strand
GCTCAATTACCGGTCTTGAAGGCTCGGCGGACCTTCTCGATTACTCAGCAACTAAAGGTGCAATTCACGCTTTCACAAAATCACTCGCACAAAGCCTCGTTGAAAAAGAAGTACGCGTCAACTGCGTCTCGCCCGGCCCGGTCTGGACGCCGCTCAATGTAGCCGATAAGAAAAAGGAAGTGGCGAAACACGGTGCGGATACCCCGATGAAACGTCCCGCACAACCGGAAGAAGTCGCTCCGGCATATGTCTTTTTCGCATCGAATACCGATTCGAGTTATATAACGGGTGAGATACTAACTCTACTCGGCGGCGATACGACGGCCGCTTAAATTTGGCCTGATAATAATGAATACATCAATAGGATGGTAGGTGAAAAATTGAATACACACGTTACCCACCATCCGACATCAGTTCTTTTCATCATTGCAATTTGAAGGCAGGTCATAAAGCAGAAAATAGTTATAAGTAGGAACGAGAAGGGAGATATCGCAATTTCGGGCTGGAATGATACCGGCATCAATATGTAATGCCAAAAGAATGTAGTTGGCAGCAGTAACAACACCATCAGACCAGCCTGCTTTGTAGATTCCGCTCCCCGCATTTCCCGGAGTTGAGGCGTTTTATTGATTAGTTGTCTCATCTCGTATTTATTTAATTTAAAGTTTTTCTTTGGATATTGAAAGAACTCCGACGGCCTGCTCTCTTTTAACAGTAGGAAATTCCTTTAAAAACTCATCGATTGAAATACCGCCTTCGAGATGATCGAATAGGCTTTCAATTGGAACCCGCGTCCCCTTGAATACAGGTGTTCCTCCTAAAATCTCTGGGTCGATGCTTATAACTTCTGTCTTCATAACACTATAAGCATACAATAAACGATGAATTTCGCCACACAACACAATTATGTATTGTCCTAGTCTCATGTATTTATTGTCCTAGTCTCATGGTGTTATCTTTTTTGCGTTCTTCGCGGCTTTGATTTGCGTCTTTGCGTGAGAAAAAAAGAGGTTTCACGCAAAGCCGCGAAGGACGCTAAGCAAGACAAGAAGAAAAGCACGATCTAAACCCCGACCCGCAGCACGTAATTAGAACACTACCTCATTCGGTTCTGTTGACCGCAAATTCGGGATTTTCTTTACCGTCTTTGCTTCCAAATAGATCGTTATGATATTCTTACTCCTTTGTAAAAACACCTATTTTCTATCTATATAATAGAGGAGCAATTTTATCATAATGGCTAATGAAGCAGGCGAGCAGATCGGACGTGTAGTGCAGATCATCGGACCGGTCGTGGACGTTGAGTTTAAGGATTATCTACCGCCTATTTATCAGGCTTTGCGTATCACATCGGAAGGTTTCGACGTGGAAACTACCGTCGATGTCGTGTGCGAAGTTCAGCAGCACCTTGGTGAAGGCCGTGTCCGTGCGGTTTCGATGCTGCCGACCGACGGTATGGTTCGCGGGATGAAGGTCATCGATCTCGGCGGCCCGATCACGGTTCCGGTCGGCGAAGCGACTCTCGGACGCGTGATGAATGTCATCGGCGATCCGGTCGATGAGCTTGGCCCGGTCAATTCGGAGACGCGTGCATCGATCCACCGCCACGCTCCGAGCTTTGCCGAGCAGGCGACCTCGCTTGAATTATTTGAAACAGGAATCAAGGTTATCGATCTGGTTCAGCCGTTTCTTCGCGGCGGAAAGATCGGGCTTTTCGGCGGTGCCGGTGTTGGCAAGACGGTTCTTATTATGGAACTGATCAACAACGTCGCTATCGGTTCCGAGGGTTATTCGGTTTTTGCCGGTGTTGGCGAACGTACTCGCGAAGGCAACGATCTTCTGCGTGAAATGGTCGAATCGAAAGTTATCCGCTACGGCGACGCTTTCAACGAGAACATGGAAAAGACCGGCGAATTCGACCTTTCGAAGGTTGATAAAGCGGCTCTCACCGGTTCGAAAGTGGCACTTGTTTACGGCCAGATGACCGAGCCTCCGGGAGCACGCCTTCGGGTCGCCCTGTCAGGTTTGACGGTTGCCGAGCATTTCCGCGATCAGGGTAACGACGTGCTGTTCTTCGTCGATAATATTTTCCGCTTTACGCAGGCCGGTTCCGAAGTGTCCGCACTTCTCGGACGCATGCCGTCCGCTGTGGGTTATCAGCCGACGCTGGCTTCGGAAATGGGCGAGATGCAGGAACGCATCACATCGACCAAGACCGGTGCTATCACTTCGATCCAGGCTGTTTACGTGCCTGCCGATGATTACACCGATCCGGCCCCGGCGACGACGTTTGCTCACCTTGATGCCGTTACGGCACTTTCGCGGCAGATCGTGGAGCTTGGTATTTACCCGGCGGTCGATCCGCTGGCGTCGAACTCGCGTATCCTCGATCCGAACATCGTCGGCGAAGAACATTACAACACCGCACAATCGGTCAAAAAGATTTTGCAGCGTTACAAGGATTTGCAGGACATCATCGCGATTCTCGGCCTTGACGAATTGAGCGAGGACGATAAGCTGACGGTTGCACGTGCCCGAAAGATCCAGCGTTTCTTCTCGCAGCCGTTCTTCGTCGGCGAGCAGTTCACCGGTTTGAAGGGCGAATACGTCAAGATTCCCGACACCATCAAAGGCTTCCGCGAGATCCTCGACGGTAAATGCGACGACATGCCCGAACAGGCATTCTACATGGTCGGCACCATCGAACAAGCGAGAGAGAAAGCCAAGAAAATGGCGGCGGGAGCTTAAAGAATAGTGGTGAGTGGTAAGTGGTGAATGGTGAGTATGAAGAAAATTCTTCTTCTCACCACTCACCACTCACCACTCACCACTCACCACTAATTAAATGTTGAAACTAGAAATCGTCACCCCCGAACGCCGCGTGCTCGATGAGACCGTCGAATCCGTCACCGTTCCGACCGCATCGGGCGAGGTAGGTATTCTTACCGCCCATTCGCCTATCGTCTCGGCTCTCAAACCGGGCATTCTCACCTACACCGTCAAAGGCACCGCCGAGCGGCTTGTCGTCACCGGCGGATTTGTCGAGGTTAGTGGAGATCAGGTTTCCGTTCTCACCGATACCGCCGAAACCGCCGCCGAGATCGATGCTAATGCAGTCCGTGCCGAACGCGATGCCGCCCAAAAGGAACTCGCCGCCGCCGCGACCGCCACTATCGAAGAAAACGAACCCATCCTCAACCGCCTCGACGCCGCCAACGCCCGTCTAACTCTCGCCGCTGGGAGATGATTTGATTCATTTGACTGGACCGCGAGCCGCTGGCTTGCCCGCGAGGTCTCCGACGCGGTTACGTTTGAGCCACACTTTTTCACGCCAAAAGTCCGTTCGAGTCGAAGCAACACTGGTTGCAACAAAGGAACTTACCGTCTAGTCGAAAATACTTTGACTTTGTCTTTGGACATTCGAACGACTAAGCATATACTTTCCGCACGACCTATATCTCACGTTCAAACAATTATTAATTGGAGTATCTATGAAACGATTTGGAGTCTTTGCGCTCTTTCTCATCGCTGTTCTTGTGCCCTTGACTTTAGCCCAAGTATCCATCGCAAACAACACGCCGGTGACGATAAATTTTGCCGGATATACGGGAGCCGGCTTTCAGCCAACGCCTACAGCCGGACAATTGGACTCTGACACCTGGGCTGTTACTGGTTGGAGCGACGGCGATCTGGCTTTTGGCGGAACAAGGACCTTGATTAGCACCGACTATACCCGCGGAACTTCGGCAGCTAACGTAGGAACCAGCGGCTTCTACGCATTCACCGGATCACCTGGCTCTGTCGCTAATCCTGCCTTCTTGTTACAGCCGGGGAGCTCCGATTTTGCACCTGGAACGCTGACGCTCCGAATTCAAAACAATGGGTTTGCGGCCATCACACAGCTTAATCTTTCTTACATAATCTTCAACCGAAACGATCAGGCACGTTCGAGTTCTTTAAATTTTTCTTATTCGTCTGACAACATAACCTACATGCCGGTTGGAGCACTGGATTTCGCTTCACCTACGACGGCGGGTAGTCCTACTTGGAATGCGACAAGCAGAGCAACGAGTATTACTGGAGTGAGCATAGCTTCGGGCGCGTTTTTCTATATTCGCTGGAATACCGCGGATGCGGGCGGTATGGGAACGCGTGACGAGTTGGGCCTGGACGACATTGTACTTGCCGCGACATTTGCATCGCCAACCGCATTTGTGGTCAATTCCAATAATGATAGCAATGATGCAGTTCTGGGCAACGGCATTTGTGACGCCGGCGGCGGAGTTTGCACGCTGCGTGCAGCAATACAGGAAGCAAATGCTACGGCAGGCAGCCAAACGATCAATTTTAACGGAACGTTATTCGCGACACAGCAAACGATCGCACTAACAACCGGTGTGGAAATCGAGATCAGTTCGGACTTAACGATCAATGGGCCCGGTGCAAATCTTTTGACGATCAACGGTGGAACTGGAAGCAACCGCATTTTTTTCAATAATGGAGGGGCAGCCGCGATAGAGGGTGTTACTATCAGCGGCGGCGACGGCATCGGAACAGCTTCGAACGGAGCCGGCGGCGCGATATTCTCCAGCGGCGGAACGCTCGTTCTCGACGGTGTGCACCTAACCGGAAACACAGGTAATCCCGGTGCGGGAGCATATATCTTCGGCGGAGCGAATCATCAAATTATCAACTCCACTATCTCGGCGAATACTACGGCAGGAACCTGCGGCGGTTTTCTTATCGAAAGCAGCTCATTGTCGATCACTAGCTCGACCATCTCCGGAAACTCGGCGACCGTTGGCGGAGGCGGGTTTTGTAACAACTCAACGACGGCGACGCTTCGAAATTCGACAATCACCGGTAATGTTTCCGGCGGTGCGGCAAGCGGAGGCGGAATTTCGCAGTCTTTCGGCACACTGAATTTGGGAAGCACTATCGTCGCCGGAAACACCGCCGGCAACAATCCCGACATTCACTTTCCAAACGGTACAATTATTTCCGCGGGCTTCAATCTGATCGGCATCAATACGAGCGTCGAAACCGCATTTCCGGAAGGAAGCCCAAACACGGCTGACAGCTTTGTCGGCACTGCCGCCGATCCGGTTGACCCTTTGCTCGACGTGCTCGGTAATAACGGCGGGCCGACGCCGACTCATGCTCTAAAGATCTCACCGGTTCTGAGTCCGGCACTCGATCGGGGAGAAGATTTTGGAACACCCCTGGACCAGCGGGGTTTTATGAGGACTTTTGACGATCCGAATATCCCGAACGGGCAACCTTCAACTATATTCTTGGGACTACGAGGTGCTGTCTACGATGGAACGGACATCGGCGCATATGAAAGATTGTCGCCCACGGCGGCGAGTGCTTCGATAAGCGGACGTGTGATGACGGCGGATGGGCGAGGGATTAAGGGAGCATCGATTACATTATCAACAGCCAATGGGCCGGAGCGGAATCTTCGTGTGATAACCGGCACATTCGGTTATTACAGGCTTGACGATCTGCGGGTCGGTGAGACTTATGTGCTGACGGTCGGGGCGAAGCGTTACGCGTTTGCGAATCCGAGCCGTGTCGTTTCGCTCGATGATGAGGTGAGCGATGCGGATTTCACGGCTTTGCGGTAACAGCCGCACGCAGCCGGACAAGAATCAAAGGTCATTCGCGGAAACATTTGTAGTGAGATGCGGAAGCCCGCGCGTTAGCAAGGGCGGC
>JANMSP010000335.1:0-2357 GCA_031389475.1 Pyrinomonadaceae bacterium | reverse complement strand
CCCTCCCTTACGGTCAGGCTTCTGCCGATTGTGGGCCGTGTGATAAATTAATCTCATGTTAAATTCAATGATCTACTCGCTGCCGGAAAAGCTGGAACAAGCTTTCCGCGCAGAAACCAAAAAGTCGGTCGATGAAAATCGCGTTTCCCGTATTTGGGATAAAGACGCGTCCGTCTGGACCAACGATGACGAGGCCAAATGGCTAGGATGGCTCGATATTATTTCGGAAGAGTTGAGCGGTCTGCAAAAATATCTCGATCTTAATCAAGATATTAAATCGGCCGGATTCACCGATATTATGCTCATGGGAATGGGCGGATCTTCGCTTTGCCCGGAAGTGCTGGCGAAGACATTCGGCGTCGCAAATTTTCACATTCTCGATTCGACCGTTCCGGCCCTGATTATTGCTACTGAAGAAAAGCTCGATCTTGAAAAGACGCTCTTTATCGTGGCGAGCAAAAGCGGCTCGACGCTCGAACCGAATTGCTTCAAGCAATACTTTTTCGAACGTGTTTCGCAAATCGTCGGTGCAGAAAACGCCGGAAAACAATTCATCGCGATCACCGATCCTGGCTCGAAAATGCAGCAGGTTGCCGAAGCGGATAATTTCCGGCATATTTTCTACGGTAATCCGGAGATCGGTGGGCGTTTTTCGGCGTTGTCGGCATTTGGGATGACGGCCGCGGCGGCGATGGGATTGGATGTCGAGAAATTTCTAACGAATGCGTCTGAGATGGTCGAAGCCTGCAAAGAGCCGAATACGGGAAACAATCCGGGAGCTTTGCTAGGAATAATTCTTGGCGTCTGCCACCAAAACGGCCGCGACAAATTGACCATTTTCACTTCGCCGGAGATTTACGATCTGGGCTCATGGCTCGAACAGCTTATCGCCGAATCGACCGGCAAAAATGGCGTTTCTATAATTCCTATCGACCGCGAGCCGCTGTTGCCCGCAGATGCTTATTCGGAGGACCGCATTTTCGTTAGTTTGAAGTTGAAGGACAGCGAGCCGATAGAAGAACTGATTGGTGGCCTACAAGATTTGAAGACCGCCGGACATCCGGTCATCGAAATTGAGATTCACGACATTTACGATCTCGGCCAGGAATTTTTCCGATGGGAATTCGCGACTGCAGTTGCTGGTGCGATCATGAAAATCAACCCGTTCAACCAGCCGGACGTGGAGGCCGCGAAGATCGAGGCCCGGAAGATTACGGACGAATACGAAAAAACCGGCTCGTTACCGGACGAAACGCCGTTTTTCGAGGAGAATGGAATCCAGCTTTTTTCGAGCACTGAATACTCTAATGAATTGACGGACATAATCGATGAAACAACTCTTGCCGGGTATGTCGAGGGTCACCTTTGGAATCTCGCCGAAAACGACTATTTCGCTATCCTTGCGTACATCGAGATGAACGCGGAAACCGAAGAAATACTTCAGTCGATAAGGGTCAAAATATTGGAATCAAATCCGGTGGCCACGTGCCTCGGGTTTGGCCCGCGTTTCCTGCATTCGACCGGGCAAGCATATAAAGGCGGCGCGAATAACGGCGTATTCTTGCAGATTACTTCGGATGATGAAACCGATTTGCAAGTTCCCGGGCAGAAGTATTCATTTGGAGTAGTAAAAGCGGCACAGGCACGCGGCGATTTTCAAGTGCTGCTGGACCGGGAGAGGCGGGCCTTAAGAGTTCACTTAAATACAAATGTTAATGAAGGTCTCCGGCGACTTCTGGCAGAAGCCTGATCGTTAGGGAGGGGTTTTTATACCCAGCGTTGAAGAAAGCCCCCTGACGGTTAGGCTTCTGCAAAAAAAAGGAATTCTATGAAAGTGATTTCTGTCAACGTCGGCACGCCGCAGATTGTGCAAACGCATAATGAAGGTTTCGTATCCACCGCGTTTTTCAAGAAACCGGTCGCAAGCCGAGTTCGGGTAAATGAGCTAAATCTTGAAGGCGACGCACAGGCCGACCTCACCGTTCACGGCGGGCGAAGCAAATCGGTTTATATTTATCCGTTTGAGCATTACGAATTCTGGAAAAATGAACTGCCCGAGATCGAGTTTGAAAACGGTAATTTCGGCGAAAATCTGACAACGGAAGGCTTGCTGGAAACTAAAGTTTTCATCGGCGACAAACTCCGCATCGGCACCGCCGAATTCGCCGTCACCGAACCGCGAATGCCCTGCTACAAACTTGCTGTCCGCTTCGGCCGTTCGGACATCATCAAACGCTTCCTGCAAAGCCGCCGAAGCGGATTTTACCTAACCGTCCTGAAAACCGGAGAACTCGCAACGGGCGATGCGATTGAAATTTTAAGCCGCGATGAGAACAAAGTCTCCGTATTCGACATCG
>JANMSP010000331.1:0-1991 GCA_031389475.1 Pyrinomonadaceae bacterium | reverse complement strand
CGGATTTCAGAGGTTTGTATCCGTTGGTTCGAATAAGCGGTTTGAGTTACTATTAAATGGTTTTGTCACTCCATCAGCCCGGCTCAAAAACTCAACGCGAGGATTAGAAAGATAATGAGAAAATTCATTTCAGGATTATTGCTGTTTGCAATCTATACAAGTATCTTTTCGCCGTTCATATTATCGGTGAATGCTCAAAATATCAGGCAGGCACGGGAGAATAAGATGAAAGATACACCCGAGGGACTGAAATTTCGTCTGAGCGAGGGTGCCGAAGGAGCCGAAACGCGCGTCAAGCAAACCGCCGCCGAAACCGATCCGCTGTCGGCCGACGATGTTTCCGGCGTTTTGAAACGAATACCGCGGATCAAATCCGATCCGGACGATCAAACCGATTTCGCTAAACGAATCGGCACGCTTCCAGCGCCTAAGACGGGAAAGCAGATTCCCGTAAAATTTCCCGCGACAGGTGAAATAGGTCTGCCGAATGTAAATACAGCAAATCAGCCTCTCGAAGTCGTTAGATTCTCACCCGAAGGCCAGATTCCACTCGCGCCCGACATGAGCGTGACGTTCTCGCACCCGATGGTCGCCGTCACTTCACAGGAAGAAGCCGCGAAATACGCGCCCGTTGAATTTTCACCGCAGGTCGAAGGTCGCTGGCGCTGGCTCGGCACGAAGACGCTGATGTTCGATACGACTAAGCGTTTTCCGATGGCGACGAAATTTACCGCCCGCGTCCCCGCCGGTACGAAATCGGCAACCGGCCAAACGCTGCAAAAAGAGGTGACGTGGACATTTACCACGCCGCCGCCAAAGGTCGAGCAGTTTCTGCCGCAGGGCCAAACCGTGCGGCGGGACGAGATGATGTTCCTATCGTTCGATCAAGAGATAAATCCCGAAGCGGTTATTAAGACGATAAGCGTGACCGCCAGCGGGAAAAAAATCCCGATTCGCCTCGCGACGCAGCAGGAGATTGCGGCTTCGCATCTGGCGATATACACGAAACAGGCACAGCCAAAACGCTGGCTGGTTTTTCGGGCGATAAATTCCGACGGATTGACCGAGAACGCTCTGCCCGCCGCTTCGGCGATAAATGTTTCGGTCAATAAAGGAACACCTTCAGCCGAAGGTCCGCTGACGACTCTGGTTGCCCAAACTTATAGTTTCCAAACGTATGGCCCGTTGAAATTCACCGGCGGTTATTGCGGCTGGCGTGAAAACAAGGAGTGCTCGCCCTTTGAAGGCTGGCAAATGGAATTCACTAACCAGATCGACGCGTCCAAATTCACAAAGGAAATGGTCAAGGTCGAACCGGCGGTCGACGGGCTGAATATTTTTCCATCCGGAAATCTCGTTTACATTCAGGGCTATAAAAAGGGAAATACAACTTACAAAATAACAGTTGATGGCTCGATCTCCGATACTTTCGGCCAGAGTTTGGGCCAGGCCGCGACGGCGATCATAAAAGTCGGCACCGCCGGGCAGAATTTGTATGCGCAAGGCGGGAACATGTCCGTTCTCGATCCGTCGGCGAAATCTTCCTACTCGATTTATTCGACCAATCACAATTCGGTAAAGGTACGCATTTACGATGTCGAACCGCAGAATTGGCGACAGTTTCAGGAATATCACCGCCGCATAAATTACGATGACGGAAAGCGCCCGGCGATTCCCGGACGTTTGATCTCGGATAAGATCGTTTCGATTCAAAGCAAACCAGACGAGATGGTTGAGACGCGGATCGATCTGACATCTGCGTTTTCCGGCGGCTTCGGAAATGTGATCGTCGATATCGAGCCGACAATTAAAAGGGACAAATACGGCCGCGCCAGAATTTTTACATGGCTGCAATCGACGCAGATCGGGCTTGATGCGTTTGTCGATAACATGGAACTAGTTGGGTTTGCGACCGATCTGAAGACTGGCAGCCCGCTGTCGGGTGTTGAACTTTCGATCTATCCGAACGGGAAGGCGGTGAGCGGCCAGCA
>JANMSP010000271.1:0-3125 GCA_031389475.1 Pyrinomonadaceae bacterium | reverse complement strand
CTTTATCCTTTATCCTTTACTACTTTATCCTTTAAGTCCCCCGGTCGCTACCGCTCTCGGTACTGACAAGAACAAGGAACCCAGTCGCTATCGCTCCCGGTTCTGACTATTTCCTTTCTCCATCTTAATAACGTAGGCCTGAGATCCTCCGGCGTGGATAATGTTCTGATCAATTGATCTATAACCTCTTTCCGCAAAATTCTTTGCGGGTGGCCGATTCGGGTCAAGCCCGTTGCCGCGAAAGGCTGTCCAAAATCTATTACCTTCAATCTCGCTTTCATTTTTCACTTTTACTCCGTCGAATCCGCGCGGCAGGAAATAAGCCGTATCTTCATTTAACCCCTCAATTCCCTTCACGACGTTTACCTCGAACTTTTCGGAATCCCGCAGGGCAAACCAAAAATGATATGCGGCAAGATCTTCAAAAACGTATATCTTGACCGGCTCTGCGGTATCTGCTTCTTTGATCTTAATTTCAGCGGCCGCCTTATCCCAGGCGCACCAAATAAATTCAGGTTGGGGCGTTTGAAGCCGCATCAAAAATGCCGCACTAGTTATAATAAATGCCGTTCCGATCAGAGCGATTTTTACCGGCTGAATTTTTATGGATGTCAGAAATAACGCCGCGAGGATGGAGATCGGGGCAAACACAATGATCAAATGACGCGATCCCCAAATTGAAGCGGGCAAGATCCAGCTTGCAATAAATGCCAGCAAAATTGGCATTGATATAAATATTGTCAATAAATAGGAAGCAGTTCTATCTTCCACGCTCTTCCAATCGAACAGATAAAACACCTTCGCTGCGCTGATCAAAAGCAAAAGGGCTATTGAAATGAAAAGGATCGACGACGGCTCGGCACTGCTTTGCTGGAAATAGAAAGGCTCGATGGAATCGAAAACGAAATCGAAAATTCCCGAGAATCCAGGCCTAGTCATCCAGCCGATATTCTGATTTAGGTCAGAGCCGGAGTTTGCGGCCTGTATGACGGCAATCAACCAAGGAAGAAAGCAGGCGAGCGTAATACCGAACATCAAAAGCGTTTGGAGGATTTTGATTCGCTGTATAATAAGTATTGCAGCGACTTCGGAAACGACTACAAACCATCCAAAGTAATGTGCGTAAACTAAAAGAACATTAACAATTACCAAGGCCGCAAAGCTTTTTCCCTTTATAAAAAACCTTGTAAAAAGCCATATCGAACACAGCGAAAGAAACAGTAAAAGACTGTACATCCGCACTTCCTGCGCATATTTGATCGAGGCACCATTCACCGCGAATAAACTGAAAGCCACTGCAACTGTCAGCAATTTGAGCTTCAATTCCTTGCATATCATCAAAAACGGGATCACTGCGAGGATCGAAAAAAGCACCGGCAAAAGTCGTAACCAGAAGACGGTTTCACCGCCGATCCCAATCCAGAGTTTGAGCAAAACGTAAAAAAGAGGCGGATGAATAAGGTCGGCAGCGGCAAACGAAAATAACGTATCCCATGAATGTTCCGCCGCGTGAACACTGAAGATCTCGTCAAACCACAGGCACGACGCGGCCAGATCCCAAAACCTTACAAAAATGTACATCAGGCAAATCGAAGAAATGACGATTGCCCGCATTTTGGTTTCTGATCTCATCAAATATAAACGGAGAGTTTAAAGCCGGACGCCCTCGCAAAGTTTTCCGTAGATGCTCGTGTAAAATAGCGAGACTTGTTTGAAAGTGTCGGTGTCGCGGCAATATGAAAGGCAGTAATCGAAAGGCTTAGAATAGATGTGTATGCTGACGGCACGGCCCTCGAATTCGGGCAGGTTCAGGATCTGATGCACCGGTTCCTCAAGTTCTACGTTAGCGGCGAGACAGTCGGAGAGGTCGAATGCGTCGGTTTCGGTTAATTTGCAATAGCCTTTTTCTTCATCGATCTCGACCACCGCAAAATTCTGCCCGCGAAGTTTCCCAATCGGCACCGTCATCCAACACCGTTGCTCGGAATGATTGTGCACCCGCGAAACCTGGCCCGTTTCCCAGCAAATAGCCATCGCTTCGAATCGCTCGTCCCTATATATAAGATTCCGCGTGTAGCAGTTCTGGCTCCAGAAAAGATAGGGCTGAATCGAATCGACCTCGACCGGATTTTCGCTTAGAAATTGATAAACGTTGTCGCAAACGAATTCTTCATCCGGAATTGCGCGAAGACCATCGATCAAGTTGTTGATATTTAATGTCTGCATTGAATTAGACGTTTAGGTTCTTCGATTGACGAATTTCAATCCGTCAATAGCGGCTTCGCCGCATATCTTCGGAAAAGCTATGCTTTTCCGAAGATTAAATGAGAGTCTCGCGGCTATGCCGCAACTCCTATGCATATCTAAAACGGCGGCATAGCAGCAGGATAACTTCAAAACTAACCGAAAAAGCATAGCTTTTCCGCAAATAGACGGGCAATAGCCCGAAGACCTGTCGCGGGCCGTATTCGATCAATCGAAAAGCCGGCAAGGGAAACCTAATTTCTCTGCCCCTTCTTCAAAAACTCCACAAATTCCGGCACATTCCTCGTCAGCCCTGGAAATGTCGCGACGGCTTTTCCGCTGCCGTCCATGATCGCGTAATAAGGAAGTGCCACGGTTCCAAACATATCCTGTTCCATCTGCTGATGTTTTTCGTAAATTTCGCCATCGCCGTCAGTGTAGAGGCGGACAAGCACCATCTTGCTCATCTCGGCTTCCACTTCTCTTTTCGGGAAAACATTCGCTTCCATCCAGCGGCAGTTTGTGCATGTGTAACCGGTAAAATCAACGAAGACCTTTTTGTTCTCAGCTTTCGCCTTTGCCAGTGCGGCATCGTAATCGTTTGTTATCCAATCAAGTTCATCTGATTTCCCGCCGCTAAAACGGGATGACGACGAATTTAGATCGGGCGGCAGAAAGGCTTCCAGTTCCCCAAGTTTTGCACCAAAAAGCCCTGTAATCAAGTAGAAACTGATCGCGAGGCTCGCGATTGCTGAAACCAGACGCAAAGCGCCGATGCGTTCCGGCTTCGAATCGTGCGAAAGCTGGAATTTTCCCAACAAATAAAGTGAAAGAATTATCCCGATCGCGATCCAAATCGCCAGCACGACATCGCGGGTAAA